>CAZYHE010000698.1:0-2683 GCA_964647225.1 uncultured Anaerolineales bacterium | reverse complement strand
GCGCCTCCCCGCGCATCAACAACGTGCTGATCTGCCGATTCGCTGATTTGCCGATTTGCTCATTCGCCCACCCCCACCATGCTCAAACCGATCCGCCCGCGCTCGCGATCAATGCTGACGACCGTCACGTCCACCACATCGCCGACGCCCACCACCTCGTGCGGGTTGCGGATGTACTTCTTCGCCATCTTGGACACATGCACCAGGCCATCCTGTTTGACGCCGATATCCACGAACGCGCCGAAGTCTACCACATTTCTGACGGTCCCTTTCACCACCATCCCTTCCTTCAGATCGTCAATCGTCAGCACGTCGCGGCGGACGATCACCGGCGGCAAGTCTGCGCGCGGATCGCGGCCGGGGCGGATGAGCGCGTCCACGATGTCGTGCAGCGTCAATTCGCCGATGCCGAGGAGGGCGGCGGTGGTGGGCCAGGCATCCGTGTTGCGTGCTGCGTGTTGCGTGCTGCGTACTGCGTCGGTTGGCGCTGGTCTTTCATCCAATGCCAGCCCGTTCGCGTCGCACCATTGCCGCAGCCGGTTGGGGAGATCGTTCATGCGCAGGTTGAGGCCGGCGAGTTCCAACAACTGCTTCGTCGCGTCGTAGGTTTCGGGGTGGATCGTGGTGTTATCCAGTGGGTTTTTGCTGCCGGGCACGCGCAGGAAGCCGGCGGCCTGCTCGAACGCCTTCGGCCCCAGCCCCTTGACCTTCTTCAGCCCGGCGCGCGACTCGAACGGGCCGTTCGCGTCGCGATGCGCCACGATGGCCGCGGCCACCTTCTTGCTGATGCCGGCGACATAGCCCAGCAGCGCAGCCGACGCCGTGTTGACATCCACCCCCACGTAGTTGACCACCGATTCGACGACCGCGTCGAGGGTCGCCCCCAACTTCTTCTGATCCACGTCGTGCTGATAGAGACCCACGCCGATGCTCTGCGGATCAATCTTGACCAGTTCAGCCAACGGGTCTTGCAGCCGCCGGGCAATCGAGACCGCGCCGCGCATCGAAACATCCAGGTCGGGGAACTCGGCGCGGGCGATGTCGGACGCGGAATAGACCGACGCGCCCGCCTCGCTGACCATGACGTAGGCCAGGGTGTGGGGTGTTCGATGTTGGACGTTCGATGTTGGATGTTCGATGTTGGAGGTCTTCGGTGAGCCGTTGGCCGGCGGCGACTGGATCAGCTCCGTCACCAGCGCCTCGGTCTCGCGGCTGGCGGTGCCGTTGCCGATGGCGACCACGCTGATGCTATCCAGCTCGACCAGGCCCGCCAGGATCTGCAGCGCCTTCGCCCGCTCGTTGCGCGGCTCGTGCGGGTAGATCGTGACGGTGTGTAGCAGCTTGCCGGTGGGATCCACGGTCGCGACCTTGCAGCCGGTGCGGAAGCCGGGGTCCACGCCCATCACCGCACGCTGGCGCAGCGGCGGCTGGAGCAGCAGGTTGCGCAGGTTGGCCGCGAAGACCTGGATGGCGTGATCGTCGGCGTAGTCGTCCAGATCGCCGCTCACCTCACGCTCGACCGAGGGGCGCAGGAGCCGGTCGTAGCCGTCCTCGATCGCCAGCCGCACCTGCTCGGCCGCGCGGCCGCCGGCCGCCTTGATCCAACCGGCCGCGATGCCGGAGACGATCCCGCCGTCGGGCGTCTCGATGCGCACCTTGAGGCTGCCATCTTCGCTCCCGCGCTGGAGCGCCAGCCATTGGTGCGGCTGCACCGCGCGCAGCGCGGCCCGGAACTCGTAATAGACGCGGTAGCGCCCGTCCGCGTCCGCCGCATCGCTCGCGCGCTGGCTGACCACAAACCCGTCGGCCGCGAAACGCTGGCGCGCCGCCTGCCGCGTGGGGGGATCATCGCTCACCTGCTCGGCGATGATGTCGCGCGCGCCGGCCAGCGCAGCCTCGGCGTCGGGCACCGCCTCGCTGAGATACGCCTCGGCCAACTGTAGGGGCGGGGTTTCCCCGCCCGCGCCGGCGCGGCGTGGGGATCGGGGCAAGGAGACCTCGCCCCGACAGGCGACCAGCAGCGCCTGCGCCAGCGGCTCCAGCCCGCGTTCGCGCGCGACTTGGGCGCGGGTCTGGCGCTTGGGTTTGTAGGGGCGATAGAGATCCTCCACGGCCTGGAGCGTGGCCGCGGCGTCGAGTTGCGCCGCCAACTCAGCCGTGAGTTTCTCCTGGGATGCGATCTCGGCCTTCACCGCGGCGCGGCGCTCGGCCAGCTTGCGCAGGTAGTCCAGCCGGGCCTGGATGTCCCGAATCTGCACTTCATCCAGCCCGCCGGTGACCTCCTTGCGGTAACGCGCGATGAAGGGGATGGTGTTGCCATCGTCCAGGAGGGCGATCGTCGCCGCGACCTGGGCCGGTGGGATATTCAGCTCCCGGCCAATGACCTGGGAAAGAGTCGTTTCGTCGGCAGATGTCATCGGTTGGTTCTGTCCTTACGTGGTCGAATGAGACGCGTGTTGCGTGCAAGGGTCAGTTTACCACGATCTGGGGCTTGGGGCAACAGGGGGTTGAGAGAGTGCACCGCATCTGGAATTGCGAATGCTTCGCCCGACGTTTGACGCGCCACGGATTCGGACTTATACTCTTTGGCGCAATCTATCTGCATCCATCGTCCCATGTTTCTGCATTTCTGCCATAGAACGGCGACAGCGAGGCAACCATGAGCCAGCTCTTCATCTCCCAC
>CAZYHE010000697.1:0-2689 GCA_964647225.1 uncultured Anaerolineales bacterium | reverse complement strand
AAAGTATGGGCTGATACTTCTATTGTTACCATACTAAATGGTCTCCATTGTAAGTGCAATAATCTGTTTTGACTGCTAAGCCTAGATTTCGCACTTTAATAATCGAATAGAGAGCTTAACATAAAACGGCGTTTTCCGGGTAAGATAAGTTTATCCACAAACCAAACCGAGGAAAACGCCTGATGTCTATTTTATCATATTCTGCCCATCGTGAATTTGCAACTTGGTTGCTTTGGCTCCTTGTCTTGATCAGCATCCTGCTGGTGCCAGGATCTGGGCTGCCAGATACTGTGTTGGGTAGCTACCCAAGCGCTATGTGGCAAAGCGCTTTTGACCCTGTTCCGTGGCTTGGGCGATTTTACCGATTAGGTTGGGCTGTGGGCGCAGCCTGGTGGAAAATCCGAAAGCGGATCAATGAGTGGGAACGTTGGATGGCATTGGCAATTCGCTTGTGGAGCTGTCATAACCTGGCTGAAGTTATCCAGGTACTGACCCGTCGGCAGATCGTGCGCTATCTGGGAGCGCTGCCCATCTTGGTAGCGCTCCTGAATCGGCTGCAAGTGCGCCAGATTATCAATCACCACTGTCCGACCCAAAGTCGGATCGATAACGGGGCAGTCGTTCTAGTGTTGGTGTTGAACCGGCTGATGGCGCCGCGCCCGTTGTACAAGATTGTGGACTGGTTGTCCACGACCCTGATCGCTGAACACCTGGGCATCCCCAAAGATAAGTTCAACGATGACCGGCTAGGGAGGACTTTGGATGTTGTGTCCAAGCATCTTCCAGCCATTTGGAACGACATTCAGCAGCAGGCTTTGCAGTATTACAAGATCGATCTATCCGTCCTGTTCTATGACCTGACTGCCCTGATAATGACTGGGGAGTATGCCAACAGTGTCTGGGTCG
This sequence comes from uncultured Anaerolineales bacterium, assembly GCA_964647225.1. Lineage (GTDB taxonomy): Bacteria > Chloroflexota > Anaerolineae > CG2-30-64-16 > CG2-30-64-16 > CAZYHE01. The sequence continues at coordinate 1,783 of CAZYHE010000697.1, read as the reverse complement.
ATTTCGGTTATGCTCATAACACCCCTTCGGATGATCAAAAGCTCAAAATGGGAATGGTCGCCAGCCAGGATGGGGGTATACCACTCCTGTTTCGACCCTGGTCGGGTCGCACAGCCGACAAAGCCACAGTGCAGACGAACATGCACAATCTGCGTCAGTTTCTGCAGCGCAACGGGTGGAGTGCATCCCAAACGCTGGTGGTGGGAGATTGCGCCAATCTTAACAGCGAATTAGCCTTCGCTTACCAGGATTCCAACCTGCGTTACCTGGCAGGACTGGGAAAACTGGAAAAAGTTCACAAGGAACTGATCCTGAAACCGGATGAGCAGTGTTTCATGCGTATGCCGCTCACAGAAAAGACAGATCCAGGCGGTTATTGGGGGTTTCCCTGTGATGTTCCTTTTACTCACAACGGACGCACAATTACGCATCGAGGCTTGGTGGTGCTCTCCGGCCCCATGCAACAGGCCTTACGCCAAACACGCCGCCAGGATTTGAGAAATCTCCAGGTTGCAATTCATCAGATCCGCTGCAAAATCGGACAGAAGCGTTATCGCAGCGAAAAGGAAATCAACTGTCGCATTGCCACTCAGTTGAAACATTCCCCTGTGGCTAACCTGCTCAAGGTTCAGCTTACCGCCACCCCGCAAGGTAAGTTTAGCCTGGAATGGTATCTGGATGTCAATGCTTTGGAAACTGCTCAACGCCCAGATGGGCGTTACCTTCTGGTCACCAACGATTTCAACCTTTCCTACCCTCAAATGCTGGCGCTCTACCGCAAGAAAGATGCGGTCGAAAAACGCTTTGAAGTCTGCAAACAAGATTTGAAAGTGCGCCCCTTGTTTGTTCATTCTGACGAGCGTATCCAGGCCATGCTGCTGGTCAACTTGATTGCATTACTCGTCTACAGCCTGCTCGAACGCCAGGCAGAACAGCATGGGCTTTGCCTGACGACCCGCCAGATTATCTACAAACTCTCCACTTTGCAAGTTCAAATGATCGAAGCCTGGGATGGCAGCTTTACCTGCTCCTGGCATGAGACTACCGATGCACATGTGCTGTTGCTCACCACCCTCCTGCTTGCTTTGGATGAAAAATCTCACCTGCCCTTACATTCCGGCCCGCTCAACCGCAACTTGCTCCCTGATGGATTGCCCCTTGATACTCTCTCCATTCCCAACATGTCTTTCAGTTAGCCTGCCAAGGCAGGAAGGGGAGAGGTGTGCCGGGTAACCGGGACACAAACCTATTCTCCACTATCCTGCCATTTTATCCCATCCATTGCGGTTTAGCGATCAATTTACCCCCCACATGACGCACTTTTGCTTACCTTTCTGCTCATTTGCTCTCTTTTATTCGATTTGTAAGGTGCGAAATTTAGGCTAAGAAGCAGTAGAATAAGGATATGCCACACGCACTGATGATTATCAACCCTGTTTCGCGTCTTATCATCATCGACGCCACCACTATTCGCTATTGGACAGAGGAACACTTTAAAAGTGAAGGTTGGACGCTGGAAGTTTATGAAACGACCGGCAAAGAAGATTTACGCCAGGTTATTCACGACCGTCTGGATTCTGGCCCGCGCCCCGATTTTGTCATCGCAGCCGGTGGAGATGGTACACTCTCTGGCGTTGCAGATGCCCTGGTGGGCAGCAATACGCCCATGGCTATCATCCCCGTTGGCACAGCTAACCTGCTGGCCCGCGAACTGCAAAACCCGCTCGATATTGGCCGCGCTCTGTCGCTGATGACCGGAAGCCACAATACCCGCTACATCGAT
>CAZYHE010000696.1:0-2692 GCA_964647225.1 uncultured Anaerolineales bacterium | reverse complement strand
CCCACCTGCCGCAGAATCGCCTGGCAGGGCGCGGGAATCCGGCCGAGGTAGTCGGGGCCGACGTTGAGCAGGTAGTTGATGCCCCTCGCGTTCAGGTGTTCCTTCAACTGGATGATCTTCTCGGCGCTCTTCCAGTTCTGATCGAAGCTCTTGTAGCCCCAGGTGTCGTTCAACGTCGCCGGCGTCTCGAACAGGCCATCCTTCATGAACTCGTCGGGGATCTGATTATCGCCCCACGAACGATAGTCGCCCATGCCGTTGCCGATGCGCGAATTGATCAGACAGCCGGGCTGGTGCTTCTTGACCAACTGATACAGCTCGGTGCTCTGTTCCGGGGAGATGGTGAGCGGGGTGTCAAACCAGATCAGGCAGAGATCGCCGTAGTTGCGCAAAATCTCCGCGACCTGCGGCTTGATCTTGCGCTCGAAGCATTGGGTGTAGTTCTTGCTGGCGTTGTCGGGGTAGTCCCAATCGTTGGTCCAACTCATCACGCCGCAATTCGTGTGGCCGTGCTTGTAACCGCCGCCGTTCGGCTCGTGCCAATCCAAGTCCTGCGAGTAGTACAGCCCCAGCTTCAGCCCATGTTTCTGACAAGCTTCGGCCAGTTCGCCGATCACATCGCGGCGAAACGGCGACGCGTCGTAAATGTTATACGGATCCACCGCGGAACGAAACATCGCAAAGCCATCGTGGTGCTTGCTGGTGACGACGAGATAGTGCATCCCAGCCTCCAACGCCAGCCTGACCCATTCCTCGGCATCGAAGAGGATCGGGTTGAAGATGCCCGCGAGCTTGCCGTACTCCTGATTCGGGATCCTGAAATACGATTGCGCCCACTCGCCGATGAGCGGCATCCGCTGCCCCCGCCATTCGCCGGCGGGGAGCGAATAGAGACCCCAATGGACCATCATCCCAAACTTCGCCTGTCGGAACCATTCTTTGTTGTTCATGCTTGAATCTCCGCCGCCAGCGCCAGCGTCTCATCAATCAGCGCCACCAGCGCGGCATATTGACCGGCGAACGCGCCGGCAGAACCGGGATACAGGATATCGCGCACCCGGGCCGAGAAGTCGGCCGGGGCGATCTTGAATTTCTCGACAAAGCCCAGGTTCGCGCCATCGCCCACATAGTAGGTTTCGTTGAGGGCAAAGAGGATCTGGATGATCTCGTGCACGAGCTTGGCGGTCATGCCCGCCAGGAAGACGACGTCGCCGCGCTCGACCTTGTTGGCGTAGTGATAGTCGGTGCGCCAGTAGCGCAGCGACGCCGTGTATTTGCCCAGGATGGCCTGCTTCAGCGCCGGCGGGTAGACGCGCAGCCGATCCTTCCACGCGGCGATGATGCCGTATGGGTCCTCGATCACGAACTGGTTGTTGACATCGGTCAGGATGTGGTAGCCCCAGATGGTCCACACCAGGGGCACCGGTTGGATCTCGCCGCCGAGCCAGCCGTCGAGCGCCGCGTCAATCTCGCCCACGGTGCGCGGCCAGACGCCGTCAATCTCGACGCCGCGGGCACGCCAACGCTCGATCGCCGCGCGGCAATCGGCCCACAACTCCGGCTGCTGCTTCGCCCGCGGCAACGCCTGGTCGGTGAAGAGGCGGAAGTCAATGTCGGAGCGGCTGTCCCACGTGCCTTTGCCGAGCGAGCCGCCCACCGAGATCGCGTAAGGCTGCTCGCCGGCGATCCGCTGGCAGATCGGGATGAACTCTTCGAAGACGGATTGGATGACTGGGGGAAAGGCCATAGTTGACACATCTCCTCTATGCGACAGGTCAGAACGGCAAACGATTCTCTGACAAGCACCAAGACCGGACTACCTTCTTGTCCAGCCCAGTTTCTCGAGATATCGCTCAAAGGTAAACTGAGGCCGATAGCCAAGCTTTCTTTCGGCCTTCCGAATCGTGCGGAGCCGGTTGGTGCCCTCCCAGACGGAATTATTGGCCTCCATCAATGCTTTCGCGCCAGGATAGTAGCGCTCAATCAGTTCCATCGGGCGCTCCATCAAGTCAGGCAGATCCTCGGGCTGAAACGGATTGCCCGCCATCACGTTGAAGGCTTCGAAGCCGTCTTGAGGTTCGTAGTCCAGGCAGAGAAACTCCATCTGTGCCACATCTTCCCGCCGAAGCCGATTGCCCAGAAAGTCCGGCCCCGGCTCTGGCAGACCCGTAAAATTGCCTGGACGCAGCACAATCGAGCGGATGCCGTGTCGAGCCGCGTAGTAACGCGCGATATCCTCCGAAATGACCTTGCAGAGGTCATAGTAGTTCTTGGCAGGGCGTGAGGCCGGATACTCCTCGTGAATGACGCCGGGGCCGTGAGCATAAGAGTAGTATTCCTGGCTGCTGAGAAAAATGACTTTGGCAACATCAGCATAGAGGGCCGACCGGTACAAATGGTGCGTGCTTTCCGCGCTCATCTCCCACCAGCCATAATAGGCATCCGGGACCTGCGGGGTCCGCGGATGCGCATGATCGGCTGTTCCAGCGGCATGTACAATCAAGTCTGCACCCCGGGCATACTTCACCAAGGCGTGGTCATCCAAAACCGATGTGCGCACACACTCGCAATCATACGGCATGGCTACGACATCAAGGGCGATGACCGTCTGCCCGGCGTTGAGCAACCTCGGGATGAGTACCTGGTTGGAATTGCCGGCAGCGCCGGTGACGAGTATTTTCATACGGATAGC
>CAZYHE010000695.1:0-2694 GCA_964647225.1 uncultured Anaerolineales bacterium | reverse complement strand
ACCTGGGCACCGGCTCCGACACGGTGCTGACGCAGATGGCCGCCGAGGTGCTGGGTTGTCCGCCGGAGGATTTCATCACCTATTCGTCCGACACCGATTTCACGCCGTTCGACGTGGGCGCCTACGCCTCCAGCACGACCTACGTTTCCGGCGCGGCGGTGGTCGAGGCGGCGCGCAAGGTCGCCGAGCAGATCAAGGCCGTGGCCGGAAAGCTGCTGGGCGCGCCCCCGGCGGAGATCACCCTGGCCGACCGAAGGGCCTGGGCACCCGATGGCCGCAGCGTGACGCTGGCCGAGGTGGCGTTGGACAGCCTGCACCGCAGCGGCCAACACCAGATCATGGCCGTCGGTTCCTACGTCAGCCCCGACAGCCCGCCGCCCTTCGCCGCGCAGTTCGCCGATGTGACGGTGGACACCGCGACCGGCCAGGTGACGGTACACAAGCTGGTGATGGTCCTCGACTGCGGCATGATCGTCAACCCGGCCACGGCGACCGGACAGATCGAGGGGGGCATGACCCAGGCGCTCGGCTATGCCATCTGCGAAGAGATGCTCTTCGACGAGCATGGCCGGATGGTCAACCCGCGCTTTGGCGATTATCGCATCTTCACCGCGGACGAAATGCCGGAGATGCAGGTGCGCTTCATCCAGACCTACGAGCCGACGCATCCGTTCGGCGTCAAAGCTGTCGCCGAAATCCCGCTGGACGGGGTGGGGCCGGCGGTCGCGAACGCCGTGTACGATGCGCTCGGCGTGCAGATACCGGTCATCCCGCTGACGCCGGAGCGCGTGTGGCGGGCGCTGCAAGGCAAGTAAGAGGTAGCTATGCGGTGGAGCGACCGTATTCCCTTGGGCGGGTGGCTGCGCATTGGCATGGGTGTAAAGCGTTGGACACTGCTGCTGACCGGTGGAATCCTGCTCCTGTGCCTGGCGGCCGCTTCTCTGCAACAACTGGTCGAGCCGGATCATTGGCTGGCCTTTGTCGCGGGGTTGCGGCCGCCCTTTTTCAGCCCGGCGCTTGCCGTGGCGGTCTATTTCATCCTCGGCAGCGTGGCCGTTGTCGAGGCGGTCTACCGGCTGAATCATTCGCTGCTGGCGGCGGTCCGGCGACGTGAGCCGGCCCACGTGGTGGACATGGTCTATCAGCACCGCGTGCGCCAGCGGGGGCCGAAGATCGTCGCGATCGGCGGGGGGCACGGCCTGAACACCCTCCTGCGCGGGCTGAAAGAACACACCGACAACATCACCGCCATCGTGACCGTCGCCGACGATGGCGGCAGTTCCGGGCGCCTTCGGCGTGACCTCGGCATCCTGCCCCCCGGTGATTTCCGCAACTGCATCGCGGCGCTCTCCGACGCGGAAGGGTTGGTGGCGCAACTGTTTCAATATCGCTTCGGGCACGACAGCGACCTCGACGGGCACAGCTTCGGGAATCTGTATCTGACGGCCATGACGGCCATCACCGGCAGCTTCGAGGCCGCGCTGAACGAGTCGAGCCGCGTCCTGGCCGTGCGCGGGCGCGTGATCCCGTCTACCCTGGCGCAAGTCACGCTGGATGCCGATGTGTGTCTGCCGACCGATTCCACTGTGAACGGCGATGGCGCAGAAAGCTGCGGCGATACGGAGGTCTGGCAACGCATCCGGGGCGAATCGGCCATCACCGCGGCGCGGGGCCGCGTCCGGCGCGTCTTCCTGGAGCCGGAGGAGGCGCCGGCCTATCCCGACGCCATCCGGGCGATCCTGGAAGCGGACTTGATCGTCGCGGGGCCGGGCAGCCTTTTCACGAGCGTGCTGCCCAACCTGCTGGTGCGCGATCTGGCAAGCGCGGTCGCCGCGGCGTGGGGACTCAAGGTCTACGTCTGCAATGTGGCGACCGAGGCGGGCGAGACCCAGGGGTACGATGTCAGCGCGCATGTCAATGCCTTGAGCGCGCATGTCGGGCCGGATCTTTTCCGGACCGTCCTGGCGAACAACACCTTCATCGGGCCGGCGCCGCCGGGCATCGGTGTGCAGTGGGTGCGGCCGCCCGAAGATGAACCGAAAAACTATCGGCTTGTGGTGCGGGACCTGGTGGATCGGCAGTATCCCTGGCGCCACGATCCCGCAAAACTGGCCCAAGCCTTGCTGGAATTGATAGACGCATGAACACTGAACCCACTTCGTCCCGATGCGGCGCGCTGTTCGCCACCCTTTACCGGGTGGCGCGCACCGTCAACTCCTCCCTGGATGTCATGCAGATCTTGACGATGATCGTCAATACCACGGCCGAGGCGCTCGACGCCAAGGCGTGCTCGCTCCGCCTGCTCAGCCCCGACGGCAAACGGCTCTTCATCGGCGCGGCGTATGGCCTGAGCGCCGGCTATCGCGCCAAAGGGCCGGTGGACGTGACCCACAGCCCGGTGGATCAGGTCGCGCTGGCCGAACGACAGCCGGTGTATATCCCGGACGCCCAGACGGACCCGCGCTTCCAATATGGCGAGCAGGCGCGCGATGAGGGGATTGTCTCGGTCGTGGTGGTTCCGCTGCTCGTACAGGATCAACCGATCGGCGTGATGCGCGTCTACAGCCGCGCCCCGCGCCTCTTCTCGTCCGCAGAGCTTGAGTTGCTCGAAGCCATTGCCAGCCTCAGCGCCCTCGCGATCGAGAACGGCCGGCTGTATGAGCGGCTGGATCACAACTACCAGGCCGCGCTGGA
>CAZYHE010000694.1:829-2697 GCA_964647225.1 uncultured Anaerolineales bacterium | reverse complement strand
GCGTCTTTCGCCGACATCCCCCTGGCGATCAACATGGATGGCATCGGCTATGTGGGCGGGCACAACACGGTCGCCCAGTTCAACATCGCACCGGAATTGGCTGCCCGGCTGGAAGCGATCGTGGGCCGCTATCCCGCGGTGCAGTGGGTGGAGCCGTGGCCGCAGAGCAACCACTCGACCTTCTCCTTCCGCGGCGTGCCGGCGTTGGCGTTTAGCTCGGCGGGCGCGTTCAACCTGGCCCATTTCCAGGCTGATACATTCGAAAAGGTGAGCGTCGAGAAGCTGGCCGAGGTGGTCGCGGTGGTACGGGAGATCGTGGCCGGCTAAACGACCCGTCCACTTGACCAGGTGGGAGCCGGCCAAGACCGGCCGGGGCAACACGGACTGCGCCCCAAGCCCGCTTGAGCGGGGCTGATATACCGCCTGAGCCGGTCGTCGTCAGCCACCGGCGAGCGTGGCTGACGACATGCCGCCGCCGCCCGATTGCCGGGTTGATTCGCTAATTCTCATCGCCCCTGGCTGGCTGATTTCATTCCGACGCAAACGCCTTCTCGACGATCCCCCCTGGCGCGAACAGCCCCATGAAGCTGCGCAGGGCGGCGCGGCGGGTCGCTTCGCTCAGGTCGGGCAGGAAGAGGACTGACTCGCCCCACGCCGCGATATCTTGCACCGCCCAGGCGAAACGGTAGTAGGTCAGACCGCGGTCGTTGATCTCAGCCGCGCCGTAGCCCTGCAAGAAGCAGGCGGTCTCAGGCGGGCCGATCCCGTCGCCCCCGATGCCGCCGATGACGAACATCAGGTCGCGCTCCCGTAACGCCAGCATCGTCTCGTCCCAATCCACCAGCCACCACTGCCCATCGTCCGCCACCAAGACGTTCCAGGTGTGCATGTCGGCATGACACAAGACCAACGGCGCGGCGGACGGTTTATCCCATCCGCGCAGCTCGGCCCCCAACGCGTCCGCGCGTTCGGCCAACGCGGCGATCTCAACCTGCCGGGCTTGCCAGAACGCAGCGAACTCCCGCTGCACGGGGTCGCCGGGGGCCGGTACGGCGAGGGCGTCTGCCAGGCGCGCGATCAGGCCGCGACGGGTCGGGATGAACGGCTCACGCGGGAGGAGCGCCAGCACGTCGGGCGGCAGGGGGCTGGCATGGATCTGCGCCACCGTCGCGCCGAAGTCGCGCCACTGCGCATCGGTCAGGCCAACATCGGCGGCCGCGCGGCCGGCGACGAACGGATAGAGGCTCAAGGCGAAATCGCCGACGGTACACCACAACGCTCCGGCCGCGGTCGGGATGGGCGCGAGGATGTGGGGCACGCCGCGGTCGCGGAGCGTGCGGGGGATGACCAGGCTCGGCACGCTGAACCCCGCGCCCGCCCGCGCCTTCAGGAAGTAGGTCGCGCCATCTGCGCCGTCCACCCGATAGACCGCTGAGGCGGAATCGGCGCCGAGCGGAAGGAAGGTCAGCGCCGCGGCGGACGGCCTAAACCGTTGGCCGTAGTGTGCGGTCAGCGCCGCGACAAGGGTTGCAGGTGGAAGTTTGGGTGGTTCACGCATTAGTATTCCAGAATCAAGGTTCGACCGTACTGGCCTGGACAACGCACTCGAAGCGACTCATGCATCGCCCTGAATACCCGCGCATCATTGTGAATCACTTCTTCTCACACTCCATCAAAACATCTCTGCCAAAGCCTGCGCCGGTGTGCGCGCCGAGACGGCGGCCGGCGCACGCTCACGTTGCTGTCCGTCAAGCGTAATCAGCGTTGCCTGTTCGGCGTAAGCGAGCGCGACGTAAACGGCGTCGCAGCCGCGGATACGATACTCGGCAGCGATTTCTGCAGCAAGGTTGCCTAGGGTTTCGTCCACG
>CAZYHE010000694.1:0-819 GCA_964647225.1 uncultured Anaerolineales bacterium | reverse complement strand
GCGAACACCAGGCCAACGACGATACAAATTGACTGCCTTACGCGCCAGATCTGGATCACCTGCGCCACGCGCGAGCGCGGCCGCAATCTCGGATAGTACAATCGCGGGCACGTGCAACACATAGCGGTGAGCAGCCAACGCCTCAAGCATGAGATTGGCATCTGCATGAAAGGGTTCTTGCGGCTGTGCATCGGCCACGAACACGCTGGCGTCAATGACAAAGGTAGGCTCGAACATGGCTTACCGTCGTTGCTCCTCAATCAATTCCACAGCCGTCTTATCGCTTTGCCACTTGGCGCCGATCTCTGCGCGCAGCGCCGCCATCCGATCCCAAAAATCGGCGTTGGCGCGGGTCGTGGCGACGGCGCGCTCGGTCGCGGCCTCTTGCCAACCTTCGGCCATCGGCAGGATCATGGCCACCGGCCGGCCACGCAGCGTGACCACGTATTCGGCCTGTTCTTCGCGCACAGCACGGATGATTTCCGAAGCATCGTTCTTCAACTCGCGGATACCTACCTGCGGCATGATCATTCCTCCCTTCGGCTTGTAGCCAACGATGTGGCTACATTGTACACCGGGCGGCCAGGGATCACAACTCCGCGAATTGACTCACGCTAAATCTTACTTAGGGCAAATCGTTGCCTCACGCGATAATCTTACCGGACGCTTGCGGTAAGACAAGCGTTGGGAGAAGGTGAGGCATGATGAGTCAAACGAGCAAACGCGAACTCCTGGCTGCGGTGCGGCCGCGCTACACGTTGGGTAACCGCACTGCCAAACACCGCGTGTTGGATGAACTGGTCGCGGCGACCGGTTATC
>CAZYHE010000693.1:0-2705 GCA_964647225.1 uncultured Anaerolineales bacterium | reverse complement strand
AGCCACATACTCCACCGCTTGTGCGGGTCCCCGTCAATTTCTTTGAGTTTTAGTCTTGCGACCGTACTTCCCAGGCGGCACGCTTAACGCGTTAGCTCCGGCACAAGGGGGGTCGATTCCCCTCACACCAAGCGTGCACCGTTTACTGCCAGGACTACAGGGGTATCTAATCCCTTTCGCTACCCTGGCCTTCGAGCCTCAGCGTCAGGAGTTGTCCAGTAGCTCGCTTTCGCCACGAGTGTTCCTCTTGATATCCACGCATTTCACTGCTACACCAAGAATTCCAGCTACCTCTCCAATCCTCTAAGCACGGCAGTATCGGATGCAGTTCCGGGGTTGAGCCCCGGGATTTCACATCTGACTTACCGCGCCGCCTACGCTCCCTTTACGCCCAGTGATTCCGAACAACGCTCGGGACCTTCGTATTACCGCGGCTGCTGGCACGAAGTTAGCCGTCCCTTCCTCTTCCGGTACTATCAACCCTGTCGGCTATTGACCGCCAGGTCTTACTCCCGGATGACAGGAGTTTACAATCCGAAGACCGTCATCCTCCACGCGGCGTTGCACCATCAGGGTTGCCCCCATTGTGAATTATTCTCGACTGCTGCCACCCGTAGGTGTCTGGACCGTGTCTCAGTTCCAGTGTGCCTGATCGTCCTCTCAGACCAGGTACCCGTCGTAGCCTTGGTGGGCCGTTACCCCGCCAACAAGCTGATAGGGCGCGAACCAATCCTCCAGCGGCAGCCTTGCGGCCACCTTTACTCTTGCGAGACCATGGGGTATTAATCCAAGTTTCCCTGGGCTATTCCCCACTGAAGGGCATGTAATTCACGTGTTACTCACCCGTGCGCCACTAAACGGCACTTGTATTGCTACTCATGCCGTCCCGTGCGACTTGCATGTCTTAAACACGCCGCCAGCGTTCGTTCTGAGCCAGAATCAAACTCTCCGTAAAAATGATTTTTGCAAAACGCGCAAACACCCTTTCGGGAATCCACACGCCTCTTAAATCGGGTGGTCAAATCCCCCTCGCGGGGAACCGACCTTATTCCGCGCATCCCGTTGCCGGGTGCGCAGCGCACAATTCAATCTTTTTCTTCCTCCCGGAATGGCTTTGGGTATTTCCTCCGCACGTCGTCGCGCGGTCCCGCCATCCCGAGTCACACTGTCAAAGAACCTTTGTCGAGGGGACTAAAAGGCCGAACCCGGTGTTACCCACCGAGATCGACTCTCCGTCTCTCGTCCGCTCTGCTTCGTGGCGGCCCGCGAAGCTAGTCCGGCAGCCCCACTCCCGTCAACGTTTTTCGCAATCTTTTTTCAACTTTTTTTCAGCCGCGTCCTAAACCATTGGTTTTCCAATGGAATTTACCGGAGAAATTTGTAGCAAACGGCGGCTTGCAGGGCGTAAAACCAGCGAGCGAGGAATCGATCTGAGGTGGAATTGAGGGCGCCGTCGCGAATTTTGGCGATTTGGTGAAATCAGGCTCACCGCATGCGTCTTAACCGACTACTATGGTCATAGTAGCAAAGGCATTTTTCGCGTGAGGATTGCTTGGAACGGGCGGGCGCACCAATCGCCGGAATGCTTCCCCGGAGGAGCCGCGGCACCTTCAACGATAGCCCGATGCGATCAAGCAGACTTGCGCGAGTCAAGAAGCGGCGGACTCCGATCCGCCGTGGCCCATGGTGCTTTTCAAAACGGCGCTTGCCGAAATCACCACCGATGGTACATCTTGTGCCCGCGAACCCCTAAACCACACCCCGCAAGGCTCCCGTCATCCAATTCCCATGTCCAACAACGATCCATCCCACCTCGATCAACTCAAAGCTGCGGAGGAACGCGACCAAGAGTGGCTCACCCACGTTTACCGGGGCGACAAGGAGAAAGACCTGACGGTCCGCGCGGTCGTAGCCGGGATGGTTTTCGGCGGCCTGATGGCGCTCTCCAACCTTTACGTCGGCCTCAAATCCGGCTGGGGGCTCGGGGTGGATATTGCGGCGGTGATCGTGATTTTAGCGACCTTCAAAGGGCTCCGCGGCATCGGCCTGGTGCAACGGGAGTTCGGCATGCCGGAGTGCACGACCATGATGACCGTGGCGGTGGCGGCAAGCTGGATTTCGTCGGCGGGACTGGTATCGGCGGTGCCGGCGCTGACGATGCTGACCGGCTACGAATTCGTCTGGTGGCAGCTCACGCTGTTCATTGCGGTGATCCTGTTTCTCGGCCTGTTCATGGCCATTCCACTCAAGCGGCAGATGATCCAGATCGATTCGCTGCGCTTTCCAGCGAGCATCCCGACCGGCGAGACGCTCAAGGCGATCTATGCGCACGGCAACGAGGGCATGAAGAAGGCCAAGGCGATGGGCATTGCCGGCGTGCTTGGCATGCTGACCGCCGGGTTGCGCGACGGCCTGAAATGGATTCCCGAGCAATGGAATATTCCCTGGCAGATCAGCCGCGTCGGATTGGACAAGCTCACGTTGGGCTTTGGGCCGAGCCTGATTTTCATCAGCATCGGCGCGCTTTTCGGGATGAAAGTGGGCCTGACCATGCTGGGGGGCTTGATCCTGAACTACGCCGTGCTGGCGCCGAATCTGATCAATGACAAGATCATCCAACATGCCGCCCCGCAAATTCGCGCGGCGGCCGCGCCCAGTCTGCCGCTGACCGTGGCGGCGAATCAGAGCCTAACGGTGAAGCTGGA
>CAZYHE010000692.1:367-2709 GCA_964647225.1 uncultured Anaerolineales bacterium | reverse complement strand
GCCGGCCTTGGGCGCGGCCGCGGGTTGCGCCGCGCGTTCAGCGCCGCCGGCCCCTGCACTCCCCACCCCGCCGCCCGCCACCGCGTAGGCTGCGCGCACCGCCTCGCCGACGAGCAGCGCCGTGATGGGTTTCCCCGCCGCGGGCCGGCCCATCTCCGGCAGGTCGGCGGCGGGCAGGACTTTGGGCAGCGCTTTGGCAAAGCCGCAGATCAGGAGATCGTCGGGGCCGAGCAGCGCGCCCCCGGCCACCTCTCCCGACTTGTCGTTGAGCTTCGCCGCCACCACCCCTTGGCCGCCCCGCCCCTGCGTCGGAAAATCGGCCAGCGGCGTCCGCTTGGCGTAGCCGGCCGCCGTCACCAACGCCAGGGCCGCCGGGGCGCCTTGCGCCGGCGCGACCAGGGCCGCGACGACCCGGCTCTTGGCGGCCAGCTTAAGCCCCGCCACTCCGCCCGCGGGCAAGCCCATCGTCCGCACATCATCCTCCGAGAAGCGGATCGCCTGCCCGTCGGCCGACGCCAGGAGGAACGCGCCGCCGCCGGGGCTGATGCCGGCCCAGACCAACTCATCCCCGTCGTCCAGCCCGATGACGGTCGGGTCGGTGGCGGCCGCGGCCAGGAAGTCGGCCACGGCCACGCGCTTCACCTTGCCCTGGAGCGTCGCCAGCAGCAGGAAGCCGGACGCTGGCTGATCGTCGGGCTTGGGCAGCGTCAGCAGCGCCGCCACCCGGTCGCGACGGGTGAGGCCCGACAGGTCGGCATAGTGGCTGCCCGGCGCTTCCGGGATCTGGTGCGCGTGGACGCGCGCGGCCTGCCCTTTGGCGCTGAAGAGGTAGAGGTCGTGCCGCGTGTGGGCCGGCACGATGCGCAGCGGGGCCGCGGCCAGCAGCGCCTTGCCGGCGCCGTTCAGCCCCTCCACGCTCCGCCGCCAGCGTGCCAACGACCCGTCCGCAGCGAGCGTCACCCACACATCCTCATCGGGCAGGACATCCAGCGCGGTCAGCGCGCCCTTCACGCGGTCGGCGATCTGCGTGCGGCGGGCGTCACCGTAGCGCGCCTGCAGGTCGAGCAGGTTTTGTTTGATGAACGCCAACACCTTCTTGGGCGAATCCAGCAGCGCCTCCAACTCCTTGATCAGCGCCTTGATCTCCCGGTATTCATCTTCGAGCTTGCGGCGCTCCAACGCGGCCAGCCGGCGGAGTTGCATGTCGAGGATGGCCTGCGCCTGAATCTCACTGAACTTGAACTGCTCGATCAGGTTTTGCTTGGCCGTGTCCGCGGTGCGCGATCTGCGGATCAGCGCGATGACCTCATCCAACACGTCGAGCGCCCGCAGCAGCCCTTCCAGGATGTGGCCGCGCAGCCGGGCCTTCTCCAGGTCGTAGTTGGCCCGGCGGACGATCACCTCCTGGCGGTGCTCGATGAAGTGCAGCAGCATCCGTTTCAGGCTGAGCAGCCGCGGCTCGCCGTCCACGAGCGCCAGCAACGAGACACCGAAGGTCGTTTGCAGCGGGGTCAGCTTGAACAGGTCGGCCAGCACCTGGCGCGGCTCAACGGTGCGCGTCATCTCGACGCAGATGCGCATCCCCGTGCGATCCGACTCATCGCGCAGGTCGGTGATCCCCTCCAGCCGGCCATCGCGCACCAGTTCGGCGATGCGCTCCAGCAGGTTGGTCTTGTTCGCCATGTAGGGCAGCTCGGTGACGACGATGCGGGCGCGGTTGCGGGTCATCTCCTCGATGTGCGCCTTGGCCTGCATCACGATGTGGCCCTTGCCGCCCGCGTACGCGTGGGCGATCACATCCACCTGCGTGGCTGAGTCGCCGGAACCTTCCTGGGCATAGCGGTAGATCACGCCGCCGGTCGGGAAATCGGGGCCGGGGATGAACTGCATCAGGTCTTCGACCGTCACATCGTCATGCCGGTCGAAGCGGTCAATCAGATAGCAGAGCGCGTCGCACACCTCGTTGAGATTGTGCGGCGGGATGTTGGTCGCCATGCCGACCGCGATGCCGCTGGCGCCGTTGACGAGCAGATTGGGCAGGGCCGCCGGGAGCACGGTCGGCTCTTTGAGGGTGCCGTCGAAGTTGTCGGTCCAGTTGACCGTGTCCTTCTCGATGTCGGTGAGCATCTCCATGGCGATCTTCGCCAGCCGCGCCTCGGTGTAGCGCATCGCGGCCGCGTTGTCGCCGTCAATCGAGCCGAAGTTGCCCTGGCCGTCCACCAGCGGGTAGCGCAGGCTGAAATCCTGCGCCATGCGCACCATCGCCTCGTAGACCGCGGCGTCGCCGTGGGGATGATACTTGCCGAGCACCTCGCCGACGATGCGCGCCGACTTCTTGTATG
>CAZYHE010000692.1:0-357 GCA_964647225.1 uncultured Anaerolineales bacterium | reverse complement strand
GAGCACGCGACGCTGCGACGGCTTCAAGCCATCGCGCACATCGGGCAGCGCGCGCGCCACGATGACGCTCATGGCGTAGTCGAGATACGACGCCTGCATCTCGTTCTCGATATTGATTTGGCGGATCGTGCCAAGTTCCATGCAACCATTCCTTGCAGTGCGAAGATGTTTACGCGGGCATTTTATCACGAGTGGGGCGTCCGCGCCAGATGATCGAAACGTCAACGCGTCAAGACGCGGTTGGGGCGGGCGGGATTTGACGAAACCGGCAAGCGCGGGTATGCTTTTGTGCAGGATGGCGCGGCAATGCGGCCCGCCGCCTGGGTCCCTAGCTCAGCGGTTAGAGCGGCCGGCTCA
>CAZYHE010000691.1:0-2710 GCA_964647225.1 uncultured Anaerolineales bacterium | reverse complement strand
TCACCTTCGCCACGTTGCCGCTGAGGCTGGTGTCCATCGTCTGGTTGTAGGTTGGGTTGTTGTAGGCTTTGGTGGCGTCGCCGAGCGCGTAGGTGAACGCGGTCGCGTCCTCGAAGCGGAGCATGTCGCCGGTATCGTAGTGGACGGCGTGCTGGTCGAAGTATTCGATGCTGGTGGGGGAGCGGCTGGCGGGGTAGAGGGTGCGCTGGCCGCCGTCGTTGGAATACGCGTCGGGCCGGGCCGACGAGAAATCTTCGGCCGGGTTGTAGACCACCAGGGTGTTGTGGGCGATCGTACGCACGTAGTAGTTGATGTCGTGATCCGACCGGCCATCCCCGCTGTAGACACCGCTTTCTACGGCCAAATCGCCGCGTTTGAACAGGGTGAAGCTGTTCTGGTCGTAATGCTGATGGTAGGTGAAATGGTCGCCGGCCTGGAAGGTCAGGTAGGTGGCCGCGGCATCCGTGTCGGCCGCGCCGGCGGGCCAGCCCGCGCGCATGAAGAGCGTGCCCGTGCCGGCCGCGTAATGCGTCAGCGGCGCGGGCGGCTCGGCCGGTTGGGCCGGGTTGTACCACAAGAATTCTTCGTGGAACAGGAACCCCTGCGAATTGTTGGTCGGTGGGGCCGAAAGATACGCCTGGAGTTGCCGCGCGAGCGGCTCGTCCGGGAACTGTTCGACCAGGATCAGCTCCATGATCCGCTCGTAGTTCGCCAGGCTGCCGCGGTTGCGCTCGCTGTCACCGGTCGCGAGATACGGGTGATATTGCCGGCCCCACTGCTCGGCCAGGCCGGGCCAGGCGTGGAGCAGCAGGTAGGGTAGGCGTTCGCGATACCACGCGCTGCTGGCGAAGAGGTTTTCGCCGGCCGCCGTCAGCCAGGCGTCGAGCGTCTTCATGCGCGGCCAGTTGGCGATCCAGTCGTAGACCATCCCCTCGGGCCAGCCGCCGCCCGCCGCGATGCGCTCGATCAGCGGCAGGTCGCTGTCGCGATAGCGCCGATAGCGGAACTCATCCAGCCACTCGGCCGCCCGCGGGTTTTCGCCGTAGGTCGCCAGCCCCATCAGCGCGTAGGAGTAGGCGTAGCGCGGCCAATAGTTGCCCCAGCCGGGGCTGTCGTTGGACTTGGGGATGGCGTCGCCCCACTGGTTGAAGAAGGCGATGAGCGTGTTGCGCTGGCTTTCGCTCAAGCGGGCGTGACACCAGTCATAGACGACCGCGATGTCGCCCCCCTTCGTCGCCCAATCGGACGCGCTGGCGGCCTGGGCGAGCGCGGCGGTGATGGCCTGATCGCAGTAGGTCGCCTGCCCGGTGATCAGGCCGACCAACGCCTTGCCCTGCATCTCCGTGCCGGGGGTGTCGGCGCGGGCCTTGAGCTGCGCCCAGCGCGGGTCGGTTGGCACGGCGCGCGCTTGCAGGGCGGCCAGCTTGGTCGGGGTCAGGTGCAGCCGCGGATGGCCGGCCGGGATGCGCAGCAGCCGCAGATGCACGCGGTCGGTCGCGCTTTCGCCCAGATCGTTCGTCACGGTCAGCTCGATCTCCCACTCGCCCGCGACGTCGGGGGTGAATTCAGTGATTGCAGAATGCGGAATGCGGAAGGCGGAATCCCGATGCGCAATTTGCAGCGGGCCGGTCAAGCTCGATCCGTAGGCCGCCTGGACGATCCGCCATTGATACGTGAGCGTGGCGTCATTCCCGCCGGGGCGGTCGTGGCTGGCGGAGCCGTCGAGCGTCACCGGGCCGCCGTCCCACGTCAGGTTGACCTGGTCAGGCCCCGCGGCGGCGAAGGGCACGTCGGGGTTGAAGAGGACGGTGAGGATCGGCCGCCGGCTTGGATCGGCGCCCTGGCTGGAGACGAAGGTGCGCCAATCGCGATGATCGTCGGCGTAGCCGCTGGCGTCGCGCAAGACCAGGCCGGCGTTGGCCGCCTCGCCGCGCACCCAGGCCCGCACGAGCGCGGTCGCGTCCCAGGCATACCAGCCCGCGTTGACCACATCGGCATAGCTTTCGCGCTCAGCCTGGAAGTCTGTGCCCGCGACCATCCCGCGGCCGGCCCAGGGGACGTTCACGCCCTCGCCGGTGAAATAGGCGAACGCGTGGTCGCCGGTGGCGCCGTGCTTGCCGGCCGCGTTGATCGGCGACTGCGTCTGGTTCCCCTCGTCCCAGGCGCGCAGCACGCGGAACAGCTCGATGCGCCGGGCGAAATCCTGCGTGCCGCTGTAGGAGGAGCGCGTCGTGTTGTAGAGCGAAAGGGTCGCCGAGAGGATCGCACTGTTAGCCGGGATGCTTGCCAGGTCGAAGCGCAGCAGCGGGTTATCGCCGGCGTTGCGACTCAACTCCAGGCCGGTGTTCTGGCCGTAGTTGATCGTGTGTTGTTTCGGTGTGCCCCAGGTGAGACGGCTGATCCAGGTGTCACGCACGCCGGTGTAGCCGTCGCGGCCCTGCTGGAACGTCTTCGTCTGGGCGGCGGCGGGCGCGCCGGGCCGGCTGAGCGGATGTGCTGCGACCAGCAGGTGCGCCAGCAGGAGCGCCAGACCCGCGAGGGTGGCCGCAACGATCCTGTGTCGCCAGGAGAAAACACGAGGAATGGCTGTCATGGTTGGCCTCCAGAGACCTTTAGGGTCTGCGAGACCCTAAAGGTCTGAGCTGGGCAGCGTAAAGAAGAACGTCGTGCCCTGCCCCACCTGCGACTCGACCCAGATCTTGCCGCCGTG
>CAZYHE010000690.1:0-2719 GCA_964647225.1 uncultured Anaerolineales bacterium | reverse complement strand
GTGGCCGTGGGTGTGGCTGTCGGCGTGAGCGTCGCAGGAAGAGGAACGATCTGAATCACGCTCCCCACGCTTCTGTGGGTCAGGGCATTGCCGGCCGTGTCGGCCAGGTAGTCCACCACAAGCGTCAGCGGCGCGATATCTCCCCTTTGGCCCACAGCATGAAAAAGGATCTGTGCGATGGTCGTCTGGCCCTGCACGCCAGCGACCGACAAGGCGTTGAACTTGACCTGTCCAGTGGCATAATGCAGATTGCAAGCGCCCCCGTCGAAGCCATTGGCCGCGCCCGCCCCATTGAGCGTGCAGGCCACCGGCCGCACGACCGCCGGATCGTAACCAAACCGCAAGGTGGCCACACCTAAGCCCAGCGGTGTCCCGGCGGGATCAATGGTCGCCGTGATCGGGATCGTGACCCCCGCGCCGACCTCGATCTGATACGGTCCACCGCCCGCGCCCAGAATGATCTGCGGGGTGCGAACCGGCTCTGTGATCACGATCTCGCCGCGATAGGTCTCATAGAGCAGCGCCGCACCGTCCGGGTTGGCAAAGTTCGTCACGGTTAGCGTCAGAGGACTCCGTGCGCCCACCGGCGCCCCACTCACCGGCGCGAAGGTCACATCAAAGAGCGTGGCTGTGCCGGTGAAGCCCGCTGACCATACCATGTTGAAGTGGGCCAGGCCATTGCCATTGCTGGGGTTGCACGACGCGCCGTCAGAGCCGGTATAGACCCGTGTGCAAGAGACCGGTCGCACCACAGTCGGGTCGTAGGCCAGTGATAGGGTCGCTGCGCCCAGGTTGGTCGCTTGCTCCACCCGGATCGGCGCCACTACCCGGTCATCTTGCGGCAATGGGATGGTGTCGCCGCTTGTGCCGACCCGTACGATCGCCACCCCGGAGCCGCCGGATTCGATCTTGAGGGACCCGTTGCGCACGCGTGCGGGCAGCGGTCGCGCCGCGGTGTCCACCAGATTCTCCACGGTCAACGTCAAGGGACTGACCACGCCAGGTGACACGCCCGGCAGCGGCGCCAAGACCACGCTCCAAAGCCGCGCGGCGCCGGTGATCCCTTGCGATGAGACGATGCTGGCCCGGACGCGACCCGCGCCCAGGGCACAAGCGCCGCCATCCATCCCGGCCAGGTTCATTTCCACGGCACAGGTCAGGGGGCGAACCACCGCGGGGTCGTAGCCCAGGGAGAGCGTGGCCGCGCCGAGGCCCACCACGTCTGTCACCCAGACCGACGCCGTCACGGTCATGCCTTGTGTGACCGTGTAGGTTCCCGCCTCTCCCGGCGCGCCCACCAGCAGCCACGCCGCGTTGGCGACCCCCGCAGCCACGGTGATTCTCCCATCTACCGTCTGCCAGAGAATCGGCGCATCCTCCGGGTCGGCAAGGTTTTCCACAACCAACGCCAGGTCGCTGGTCGCGCCGGCCGCGGCCCCCGCGGCGGCTTCAAACCAGACATTGTAGGCGTGTAGCTTGCCGGTGACGCCCGCTGCGGATAAGAGATTGAATTTGACATTGCCGGACGCAAAGGCCAGGTTGCAGGAGCCACCATCGAGGTCTGTGGCGACGAGCGTGCAAGAGACCGGCCGCACTACCTGCGGGTTGTAACTCAGCAGAAGCGTGGCGGCGCCCAGATCGCGCGTTCCGGTGAGGTTCAGCGTAACCGAGACCGCAACGCTGCTGCCGGGAATCACCGTGAACTCGCTCTGAGTCTCATCTCCCACGCGCAGCACAGCCTCCGGCGGCCCCGCATCAATATGAATCTGGCCGCCGACCGCGGCGACCGCCAGGTTGGTCCCCTGCGGATCGGCAAAGTGCTCCACAGTCAAGGTCAGGGGCGTGGTGGTTGCTTCGGCGCGGTTGCCGACAGCCTTGAAGCCAATGTCGTATAGGCGATACGTGCCGGTAATGCCCGCCAGGGCGATGAGGTTGAATTTGATTGCGCCTGGGCCAAAGGCGGTGTTGCAAGAGCCGCCATCGAAGCCCGTGGCGCCCCGCATGCAGGAAACCGGCTGCACTAAGGCGGGATCGTAATTCAGGAGCAGGGTGGCCGAGCCGAGATCAGCGGCGTTCACCAGCTCCACCGGCACCGTCACCAGGCTGCCGGGCGATACGGTGTAAACCGAGACGTTGTCTATGCCGACGCGCACGAGCGCGCCGCTGTCGGCATAAGAGCTGACCACACGAGATGGCCCTGGATTACTGGCGGCCAGCCCAGCATAGGCGGTCAGCAGGCCTGCCAGAGCCAGGACCATCAGGGTGGCAACTACTATCGCGATTCTTGCTGATACGATTCGTGTATCTCGTGTCATATGCGGAAACACAGTGTGCCCCCAAACCTGTTTGTGCCGCAAGCCGTAGGGCGGGGTTTCCTACGCACCGATTCTAGCGACAAGCTACTAAAAGGCGAATACGGAAACCCCGCCCTACAACTAACGCCGAACCGTTGGTGTGTGAGTCGGCGCGGCGGTTGGTACACTGGTTGGCGCGACCGTCGGTGTGCGAGTCGACGCGGCGGTTGGCACACTGGTTGGCACGACGGTCGGTGTGTGAGTCGGCGCGGCGGTTGGCACACTGGTTCGAGTGACTGGCGGCGCGACCGTCGGTGTGCGAGTCGGCGCGGCGGTTGGCACACTGGTTCGAGTGACTGGCGGCGCGACCGTCGGTGTGCGAGTCGGCGCGGCGGTTGGCACACTGGTTCGAGTGACTGGCGGCG
>CAZYHE010000689.1:0-2726 GCA_964647225.1 uncultured Anaerolineales bacterium | reverse complement strand
TTGACGTAGCAGATGATATCGGCCGCTTTGATCCGCGGCTCGACCGCGGCCGTGAAGGTCGTCATCGTGCCGCCCTGCGACAGCCCCATCATGCCGATGCGCGCTGGGTTCACCTCCGGCCGCGTCTCCAGGTAGTCAATGCAGCACTTCATGTCCCAGATGTTGAGGGTCAGCGTGTAGATGCCGAGGAGCGCGCCCTTAACGAAGTTGACGTTGCACGGATCGCGGCCGGGGAAGGGGTCGAGGCCATCGCGGCGCTCGCCGAAGACGCGCAGATCGGGGCAGATCGTCACGAAGCCGGCGCGGGCCATCTGCGCGCCGTAGTCATAGTTGTTCTGCGTGATGTTGGCCTCGTGCTGGGGCGACGAGCGGACGCCCGCCACCGGATCCTTGCCGTATGGCCCGTGCCCGTGCGAGCAGACGATCGCCGGGTGGCTGCCATCCGCCCGCATCCCGACCGGCCGGAGCACCTGGCACGGCACCGACATAAAGTCTTCGCTGTCGAAGACGACGCGCTCGCGGATCAAGTCGCCGTCCACGACGGAGGACTCGACCTCGGCGTTCAGCGGGACGCGCGCCGGGAAATCGCCCAACAACTCCAACAACTTGGGCAACGCCTCAGCGCGCCACGCCTGCCAGTCGGCCGGCGAGCTGCCCTTGAACCGCAGGAGCGGCTCGAAATCCTGAACGACGTGTTCCCAATAGGCTTGCATGGAGAAATTACGACGAGTGGTCATGTGATGCTCCTTTCGTGGCGCGCATGTGTTATCTACGCTGACGAGCCACCTCGTACAACAGGATGGAGGTGGCGCAGGCCACATTCAGCGACGTGGCCGAGCCGTGCATCGGGATCGTCACCATCACATCGCAGAGCGCCTGGTAGTTCTCGCTCAAGCCGTGATTCTCGTTCCCGATCAATAACACGGTCGGCACGGTAAAGTCGTGCTGCGCGATGGGAATCGGCGCCTTTGCGCTCGTGCCCACCACCCGGAGCGCGGGCCGGCGCCGCCGCAACTCGGCCAGCCAGGGCAGAAGCTCGGTGTGCCCCGGCAGACGCACCGCAGGAACCGAGAAGAAGGAACCGGTGGTCGCGCGAATCGTCTCCGGGTCGTACAAATCCGCGGCATGGCCGGTGATGATCACGCCGGCCGCGGCCAGCGCATCACAGGAGCGGATGATCGTGCCGAGATTGCCGGGGCTGGCTGGCCGATCCAGGACGACCGCCAGGAAGTCATCGCGTACGGGGATGCGCGCCAGATCATCGGCCGGCATCGTCGCGAGCGCGATCAGCTCCGACGCTTCCTCTTTCTGGCTCAGTTCTTGCATCAGGCGCGCTGGAAGCTCGTAATGGATCTTCGCCACGCCCTGCGCCAGCAGCCCCTCGGCCCAATCCGACAAGCGGTTTTCGCGCGAATAGACAAAGGCATGGATCGGCCACCGGTTGACCACAGCCTGATTGATCCCCCGCACCCCTTCGACAAAGAAGGTTGCGGAGCGGTTTCGTTTGGTCCGATTCCGCCGCAAGACCTCGATCTGCTGGAATTCGGCGTTTTCGGTGTAGAGCTTGGTGACGATTGGTTTCATCGCATCCCCGCGCGGCGATCAGCCGCCCGCCGGCTGCAGGTGGCCCCGATCCAGCGATGCAAACAACTGCACCGTGATCTGGATCTGGCCCAGGTGGGTGGCGCTGTGCTCGACGACGTGCAGCAGGCAATCCCGACCGGTCAACGGCTGCTCGCCCAGGTTGCCGGTGGTGCGGAATTCGGCGGGCGGGTTGGCGGGCTGATCGAGCGCGGCCGCCGGCAGATCATCCAAGACCGCGTGGACATCTGCGATCCACCGCTCGAAGCGGGCAATCAGCTCGGGGCCGTTGCCGGTCGCGCGAAACTCGGCCGGGCGATCCCGTGCGATGCGCCGGCCGCCAACAAGCGCCAACACCCAAAACTCGCCCATGCCGACGGTGTGCGTCCCCAGGGCGAAGAGCGTATTCGCGTCGGGGATCGGCGCCGGGCGATTGAGCGCGCTGTCGGGGAGTCCTTGCAACTGCGCGATCACGTCACGGGCAATCCGCTCGATGACCTGCGCGAAGTATTGGGGTTCGGTCTGCATGCCTCATCCTTTTCGCTATCGCTACCGATCCATCACGTACCACGCTGCGACGAGCGGATCCTCCACCGAGCTGCGGGTGTGATGATCCTCACCCGCCTCGACGAGCACCACATCGCCCGTCTTGATGGGATACTCCACGCCGTCAATCGGGATCACGCCCTGGCCCTGGACGAAGATGAACACCTCGGCGGTGTCGTGGACGTGCCGCAGTTCGGGATGGGCGATCTCGCCCGGCTTGAAGATGTAGAGGCCGCCGCGCAGGATGGCGGCGTCGCCCAAAAGATCAGGCATCAGACGCGAAGCGGAGGGTTTCAGATCGGCTACGGTTAGCTTTTTCATGGTGTTTTTCCTTTGCTGTGAAGGTGGTGCAAGCCGGCGGCTTGCGTTACATGTCCGTCACCAGTTCGACCAACTCCTGGGCCGAGGTCACGGTATGGCGCGGCGTCTCCTCGGCGGTGAGCGGCTGGGTGCGGCGGCGCTCGTTCCAGTGGAAGAAGACCGAGATCAGCCCCAGCCGGTTCGCGCCGGCGATGTCGCGCTCAAGGTTGTTGCCGACCATGACCACCCGGCCGAAGTCGGCCGCCGGGATGCCCAGCGCATCGAGCGCAGCCCGGAAG
>CAZYHE010000688.1:0-2735 GCA_964647225.1 uncultured Anaerolineales bacterium | reverse complement strand
AGGCCGACATCGCAGCCGCAGGCTCCTTAGCCGCGACCTCGGTCGCCTCGTCATTTCGCCTCGTCATTTCGCCGCCGACAGCCCCAGCCGTGCGAACTGCTCCGGCGGCGCGTCGTTCTCCCGCATCAGCCGCACCAGGTGCTCGATCATTTGCGCTTCGACGGCGGTATCCTGGATCGGACGCGCCTGCTGCGGGTCGGTTTGCAGATCGAAGAGCAGGGTGTCGAAGATCGGCCCGCTGAGGCCCGGCCAGTTGCGGCCCGCGATCTGCATCGTCGGGCAGCCCTTTGTGAATGGGAACGGCTCGGCCAGGCCGATCTCTTGCAGTTCCCCCACGTCGAAGGTGTGGCGCATATGCATCGGCATCAGCGTGTACTCGAAGAGCGGCCGGTTCTCTGGGCGGGCCGGGCCACGCATGTAGACGTAGCGGCCATCGGTCACATTGACCTGCGCGCCGTGGAGGCCGAACAGCCCGGCCGACCGCACCGGCGTGTCGTCGGCGATCGTCTGGCGCAGCGGCAACCCCTGCATATCCCGCGGGCGGGCAATGCCGAAATACTCCAGGATCGTCGCGGGCAGGTCAATCGTCTGCACCAACGCCTGGCGGTGCGCGCCGCGGACGCCCGAACGCGGGTCCCAGATGAAGAGTGGCGTGCGTGCCACCTCCTCGTAGAACGGCTGGACGACCTTGGCCCACCAGTCATGCTCGCCCAGCAGGAAGCCGTGGTCGGTGTTGACGATGAGCAGCGTATCCTTCCACAAATCCAGCTCGTCCATCGCATCGAGCACTTTGCCCAGGTATGCGTCGCACATGCTGACCAGCGCCGCGTACTCGTAACGGGCGTGCTGGACCTCTTCCGGGGTTTCCTGAACGGCCCGATAGGGCGGCCAGTCGAAATGCCGGCCGCGATAGTCGTGCGGGTAGAGGTCTTTGTAATGCTGCTGGGTGAAGAACGGCTCGTGCGGGTCGAAGGTTTCGATCTGCAAGAACCAGTTATCTGC
This sequence comes from uncultured Anaerolineales bacterium, assembly GCA_964647225.1. Taxonomy (GTDB): domain Bacteria; phylum Chloroflexota; class Anaerolineae; order CG2-30-64-16; family CG2-30-64-16; genus CAZYHE01. The sequence goes on along the minus strand of CAZYHE010000688.1, from coordinate 1,733 downwards.
CTCCGCGTTGGTCCGCATGAACTCCAGCCCCATCTTGAAGGTGTTGGGCTGCGGCTGATCTTCTTCATGCGGCATGTGCTTGCGGTTCACGAAGTCCTGCCGGCCCCAGGGGATCTTCTCGTGACCGGTCACGGTCTCCGGCAAGGTAATCGGTCGCAAGTCGCCCTTCCACGGCTCCCCTTCCTTGCCGCGGGCGATCTCCCAGGTGGAATAGCGCGTGTGATAGGTGGCGCCGCCCTCTTCCCAATAGTGATAATGGTCGCTGGCGAGATGCGTATGCACACCGTTGCGCTTGAGGAGCTCCGGCATCGAGTCATCGAACGGCTCGATCGGCCCCCAGCTTCGGTGGAGGAAGTTGTAGCGGCCGGTGTGCAGCTCGCGGCGGGCGGGCATACACGGCATACTGCCCACGTAGGAGGTGTCGAATGTGACACTCCGCTCGGCCAGCCGCGCGAAGTTCGGCGCATGCACCCAATCGCACCCGTAGGGCGGCAGCATGTGCCGGTTGAGCGAGTCGAACATGACCATGATGGCTTTCATGCAAAATCCTCCGAGTTTTTGACACAGTGGCACGGTGACACGGTGACACGGGGACACGGTGACACGGTGACATGGTGACACGGTGACACGGTGACACGGTGAGCGAGTGACCTTGTCACCTTGTCACCCCTTCACGCCACTGATCACCACGCCCTGGATGAAGTACTTCTGACCGAAGAAGAACATCAGCAGCACCGGCAGCATCGAGACGCAGCTCGCGGCCATGAGCAGGTTCCAGTTGGTGAGGTTTTGATCCTGAAAGAGGCGTAGCCCCAGGGCAATCGTGAAGTTGCGCGGGGTATTGAGAAAGATGAGCGGCTCCAGGAATTGATCCCAGCGGAACCGGAAAGCGAACAGTGCGCCGGTCATCAGCGCGGGTTTGGAGAGCGGCAGGATGATGCGCCAGTAGATGCCCAGGATGCTGCACCCGTCCATGCGCGCCGCCTCATCAATCTCGAGCGGGATGGTCATGAAGAATTGGCGCAAGAGGAACACCTGGTAGGCGGTGCCGAACATGACCGGGACGATGAGCGGCAGGAAGGTGTCAATCCATTTCAGGTTGCGGAAGATGATGAACTGCGGGATCAGCGTGACCTGGGTCGGCAGCATCATGGTGGCGAGCACGATCAGAAAGATCGCGTCGCGGCCGCGCCAGCGCAGGCGCGAGAAGGAGTACGCGGCCAGGCTGCTGGAGAGCATGATGCCCACGATGCTGATCCCCGTCACGATGACGGTGTTCATGAAAAAGCGCAGATAGGGCACCACGGTCAGCGCGTCGTAGTAGTTGCGCCAGACGAACGGCCGCGGGATCCACTGCGGGGGAAAGAGAAAGACTTGCCCCAGGTTCTTCAACGACGTGGAGACCATCCAGATGAACGGGATCGTCACGGCGGTGGCGCCGGTCAGCAGCAAGAGATAGACGAAGAACATCTTCGCCGTTTGCTGACGGCGCCGGCTGGCCCAGAAGCCGGGAGCTTGCTTAGAATTCCTGGTGCTCTGGCCGGCGCCCGGAACGGCGGGGCGTGCTATCTCCGACCGAGCCAGTCCTGGCGCTTGTATCGTCATCATCGCTTACCTCCGCGTCGAGCCTTCATAGTAGACCCAGGCCGACGACGAGCGCAGGATCAGCAGGGTCAGAATCATGATGTAGATGAAGAGCACCCAGGCCAGCGCCGACGCATAGCCCATCTTCA
>CAZYHE010000687.1:643-2736 GCA_964647225.1 uncultured Anaerolineales bacterium | reverse complement strand
CGAGTTGGTAGGCGTCGGAGTAGGCGTAGCGATCGGGCGGGGCGTCCACACCGGCGCGCAGGCTGCGGCTGCCGGTGCGGGCGCGGGCGGTCGTGTAGCCTGCCGGATAGGCGGTGCCGGGGAAGGTCCAGCCGGTGTTCGTCTCGAAGTCGCCGTTGACCAGAAGCTCGCTACACGCGCCGGGCGCCAGGGTCGCGGTCGCCGTCGGCGTGCGGGTCGAGGTGGCAGACGCGGTCGTCGTGCCGGTTGCCGTGCGCGTCGGCGTTGCCGTCGGAGTAGCCGTCGCGGTCGCCGTGGGCAGCGGGCCGGTGACGATGCCGGCGAATTCGGCCATCGTCGCCAGCGTCGTGCGCGCCGAACGCGCGACGTAGTTGAGATCTACCCGCGCCAGGGTGTCGCCGGAGGAATGGTACCAGGGGTTGCGATCGCGGGGGATGGTATCATCGTAGAAGTTCTCGATGGTCAGGAACGCGCCGTAGCCGGTGTCCCAAAACGACGAATGATCCGAGAAGCGGCTGGCGGTGTTCTGCTTAAGCTCAACGCGCAACCCCTGGCCGTAGCGGCCGTTGGCCGAGATGAACGCGTTCGCCAGGCTGATCGAGAGCGTTCCCGTGCCAGAGTGCAGCTCGACGGTGCGGTCGCCGTCACCGTCCCAGCCGATCATGTCCAGATCCACGTAGCCCATCACCTGCGCGCCCGCGGCCTGCAGGTCGCGCACGTAGGCTTTGCTGCCCCACATCCCCTGCTCCTCGCCGGTGAAGTGTACGAAGCGGATCGTGTCGGCGAAGCGTTGGCCGGCCAGGACTTCGGCCAGCAGCAGCGTGGCGGCCGAGCCGGTCGCGTTATCGTCCGCGCCGGGGGCCGTGGTGTAGGACGCCTCGGAGATGCTGTCCAGGTGGCCGCCCACCAGCCAGATGCGTTCCGGGTGTACCAGCCCGCGGATGTCTGCGACGATGTTGCGGCCGCTGTAGCTGGAGTAACTCCACGGGAGGGTCATGGGGGCCAGGCCGAGTGTCGTGTAATGCTGGCGCACGTAGGCTTCGGCCCGCGCCATGTCGGCCGCAAAGGTGTAGCGCGTGGCGATGGTGGCCGCCGCGCCGCCGATGACCGCGGGCCGCGCGCCGCTCAGGTCGGCGATGATCTCGTTCAGCCGCGCCTCGCTGACGCGCGGCAGCAGGGCCGACACCGCCGGGAGGGCGTCGGCGGGGGGGAGCGCCGCGGTGCGCATCTTCCCCGGATCGGCCAGCGCGAGGCGGTGAGGGCTGAGCAGCGCGATGGGGACGCCGCCCGCGGGGAGCGCGGCCACCAGGTCGGCCTCCCGCGCCTGGGTCGCGGCCAGCAGCAGTTGCCGGTCATCGGCGTAGGCGATGGTTCCGAGGGAATCGGCCAGTTGCCGCGCTTGGGGCGCGCTGGCATCCAGGAAGTAGTAGACCTTCCCCATCGTATCCGCGTCAAGCACGCGCAGGGCGATGCCCGCGGCCGCGATGGCTGGCTCGGCGGCTGCGTCGCCGCTGGCGATGTAGCCGGGCGTGGCCTTTTGCAGGATTTCGGCGTGGATCGCGACGGGCAGGTGGGGCAGGAGGGGAATCTGCGCCGCAGTCGGGCCGAGCAGGTAGAGGGCTGGGCCGAAGGCTGGCGTCGCGGCCCCGGTGCTGTGCTGGAGCGCGGCCAGGAGCAGGGTCAGCACGACCGACAGGATGATGGGTGACGCGCCCCGATGATGGCTTGTTCGCATTTTACGCCTCTCCTGCGGGGCGGTGGGCCGCCCGCGGTGATCCTGAACAATGGTCTCTATGGTCAGGACGCACAGATCGGCGTAGAGTGACGATATGGGGATCAGGTGGACAGCAGCGCCGGCCCCAGGACATCGAGGGCACGGTAGACTTCGCTCTCGTCACGGACGTTGCGGGTCAGGATGAACAGTTCGGCCTGGTCGGTGTAGCCCCAGTCGTGCAAGACCCCTTCGATGGAGCCGGTCTTATGATGCAGGAGCACCGTGTCGCGCGGCACATTGCGCAGCCAGAGACCGCCGTCGGCGCAGGCCTCGAACAGCGGATCAATCCAGGCGCGCTCGGCGGGGGTCAGGCTGCGGC
>CAZYHE010000687.1:0-633 GCA_964647225.1 uncultured Anaerolineales bacterium | reverse complement strand
CGCGCGGTGAAGAGTTGGACGGCATCACGGGCCGAGACCCAGTTGTCCAACCCGCGGCTGCGCGCGGCGTAATCCATCAGCTTGCGCTCCAGCCGCGTGCCGTTCAGCAGACCGAGTTGCTCGCGGAAGACCCGGTTCAGCCGCGCGATGCCGACCCGCCGGATCACCAGGTTGGTGCAGAGATTGTCGGAGAGGGCGATCATCAGCAGGAGCACATCGGCGAAGGGGAGCCGCCGCGCCCGCAGGAGCCACGACAGCCCCGCGCCCTGCACCGGCGGCTCCGCGTCCAGGTCGCAAATCTCGGCCCGATCTACCTCGCCGGCGCGCTCCAAAATGGCCCAGGCGAAGAGGATCGGGATCTTGATGATGGATGCGGACGGGAAAAGATCACCCGTGTGCCGGAAGATCGGTTCCTGGCCGTCCCGGCGGAAGTAGAGCGCGTAGTCGCACGTCAGCCGGGACGTTTCCTGGGCGATCAGCCCCTGTATGCCGTTCATTTCTCTGACTCCTGACCCCTGACCCCTGTTCCCTGACCCCTGCCCGCTGCCGCGAGGATGCGCCGGGCGCGCGCCAGATGTGGCGCTTCGATCAGTTGGCCGTCGAGCAATTCTGCGCCCAACTGCGCGTCGTCCC
>CAZYHE010000686.1:0-2736 GCA_964647225.1 uncultured Anaerolineales bacterium | reverse complement strand
CCTGGTCAACGCGACCAAGCTCGGCATGTCCATCCGCGCGGTGGCGCAGGATCGGCCCACCGCGGGCCTGATGGGCATCAACGTCAACCGGGTGATCGCCCTGACCTTTCTGATCGGCGGATCGTTGGGCGGCGCGGCCGGCGTGCTGGCGGGTATCAAGGCGGGGACGATTGACCCGTTCTTCGGCTTCATCCCCGGCATCAAGGCCTTCACCGCGGCCGTCCTGGGCGGCATCGGCAACCTGACCGGCGCGGTGCTGGGCGGCATCACGCTGGGACTGCTCGAAGCGTTCGTGGCGTCCTACCTGACCCTCTTCACCAGAGGCGCGCTGCCCGGCGCAGACTATGCTTCGATCACGGCCTTCCTGATCTTGATCGGCATTCTGATCTTCAAACCGTCGGGCCTGCTGGGCGAGCAGGTCAGTCAGAAGGTATGAGACGATGAGCCAATCCAAACCGACCGCCGTCTCGCGCGCGATCTTCGCTCAAACGCTGGGCTGGTTCCTGGAAGCGCCCCGCGCCTACGTCTTCCTGACGCTCTACATCGCCCTGACCGCCCTGGGCGCGTTCCTCAACCAACGTTCGCTGCCGATCTTCCTGTTGTTCGAGGCGTCGCTGCTGCTGATCTTCTATGCCCGGATTCCGACTCGCCCGAAAGCTATTTTCGGCGCCATCGTGCTGCTGGTGCTGCTGCCGGTTCTTGGCTTGCGCAACGCCTACTACCTGGAGGTCGCCACGCAAATCGGCATCTACGTGGCGCTGGCGTTAGGACTGAACATCGTGGTCGGCTTCGCCGGGCTGCTCGACCTGGGCTACGTGGCGTTCTACGCGGTGGGCGCCTATGTGTGGGCCATCTTCGGCTCCGCGCACGCAAACGAATTCGCGACGCCCGGCAGCCTGGTCGTGGCGGCGATCGGCGTGTTGGTGGGGGGTGGCTGTGGCGCCCTGGCGCATCGGGGCATCCGGCGGATTGTCGGCGAAGAACGCTTGCCCCGGCCGTGGGGCACGCTGCTCCCATCGGCCGCCGCGATCATCGTCGGCGTCATCCTCTATCGCCTGGTCTGGCTGCTCTTGGGGTCGGGGCTGGGCAGCCTCGGCCGATTCCCGCTGCCGGCCGTCTGGTTCTTCCCCTTCCTGCTGATCGCGGTCGGTGCGGCCGCGCTGTTCGGCATCCTGCTCGGCATGCCGGTCTTGCGCCTGCGGGGCGACTACCTGGCGATCGTCACGCTCGGCTTCGGCGAGGTGATCCGCGTCCTCTCCAAAAACCTGGACCAGCCGATCAACATCACCAACGGCTCGCAAGGTATCACCCCGGTCAGCCGGCCGCCCTTGCCACCCGAAGTGATCATGGCGCCCTTGCGCGCGTTCTTCTCGCAAATCGCCGGCCGCCCGCTGCGCGATGCCGATCTCTATGGGCTGTACTTCTTCCTCCTGGCGCTGGCGATCGCCGGCCTGGCGATCTTTGTGGCACGCCGACTCGACAACAGCTACATCGGCCGCGCCTGGACCGCCATCCGCGAGGATGAGCAGGCGGCCATCGCGATGGGGGTGCCGCTGGTGCGCATGAAGCTGATGGCGTTTGCCGCGGGCGCCAGCTTCGCCGGGGCGATGGGCGCAATCTTCGCGGCCAAGCAGACCTTCGTCAACCCCGACAGCTTCACCTTCATGGAGTCCATCGGCGTGCTGGCGATGGTGATCCTGGGCGGCATGGGCAGCATCCCTGGCGCGGTGCTGGGCGCGACCATCGTGACGGTGCTCAACCTCCAGGTGCTGACCGAGCTTTCGCTGCGGCTGAGCGCCCTGCGTCAAAGCGGCGGGCTGATGCCGCTCTTGGGCATCCCCTGGACGCAGTTCCCGAACCAGCTCGAACCCGCGAAATATCAACGGATGGTGTTCGGCATCGTGCTGATCGTGATGATGATCTTCCGCACCGAGGGGCTGCTGCCCGCCGTGCGCCGGCGTCTGGAGATCCAAGAGGCGCTGCACGGCGATGCGGACGCGCCCGCTTCAGCGGACGACGCGGATCAACCCGCGAAGGAGGCGTGACGATGGCGCTCCTCCAGGCCCACCGGGTCATCAAACGTTTCGGCGGGTTGACGGCCGTACACAACGTGGACTTCACCATCGCGCCGGGCAGCATCGTCAGTATCATCGGCCCGAACGGCGCGGGCAAGACCACCTTCTTCAACTGCATCACCGGCATTTACAAACCGGAAGATGGGCAGATCACCTTCGACGGCCATGCCATCATCGGCCGCCGGCCCGATGAGATCACCGCGTTGGGGATCGCGCGCACCTTCCAGAACATCCGGCTCTTCAACAACATGACCGTGCTGGAAAACGTGCTGGTGGGCATGCACAGCCACATGCGCGCCCACCTGTGGGATGTGCTCTCCCAGTCGGCCCGCTTCCGGGCCGAAGACGCGGCCGCGGGGCGGCGGGCGCAGGAGATCCTGGAATTCGTCGGGCTGAAGGGGATGGGCGATGAACTAGCGAAGAACCTGCCCTACGGCGCGCAACGCCGGGTGGAACTGGCCCGCGCGCTCGCCGCGCAGCCCAAGCTGTTGCTGCTCGACGAGCCGACCGCCGGCATGAACCCGCAGGAGTCGAGCGACGCGGTCGTCCTCTTCCGCCGCCTGCGCGACGAACTGGGCATCACCGTGCTGCTGATCGAGCACCAGATGCGCGTGGTGATGGGCATCTCCGAGCGTATCACCGTGCTCGACTACGGCGCGCG
>CAZYHE010000685.1:0-2746 GCA_964647225.1 uncultured Anaerolineales bacterium | reverse complement strand
GGCCCGATCTATTCGAGTTGGTGCGGGTGCTGGTGGATCGTCCGCACAATCCGGCCCACTTCTTGCTGCTAGGTTCAGCCTCTCCGCAACTCGTGCGCGGTGTGTCGGAATCGTTGGCTGGCCGCATCGGATTCGTTGATCTTTCCGGGTTCGATCTGACTGAGGTGAACACCGCCGAGCGCGATCGGCTTTGGCTGCGTGGCGGCTTCCCGCGATCCTTTCTGGCCGACGATGACGCTGCCAGCATGACTTGGCGGCAAGGGTTCATCCGTACCTTCTTGGAGCGGGATATTCCCCAACTGGGCATCACCATCCCGGCTGAGACTTTGCGCCGTTTCTGGATGATGGTGGCTCATTACCACGGGCAGGTCTGGAATGCGGCCGAGTTTGCGCGTTCGTTGGGCGCGTCCGAGGTGACCGCGCGGCGCTACCTGGACATCCTCTCCGGCGCTTACATGGTGCGGGTGCTCCCGCCCTGGTTTGAGAACGTCGGCAAGCGGCAGGTCAAGTCGCCCAAAATCTACATTCGGGACAGCGGCCTCTTGCATGGGCTGTTGCAGCTCGGCGAACTGTCAGACGTGCAATCTCATCCCAAATTGGGCGCATCGTGGGAGGGGTTTGCCATCGAACAGATTGTCCGCTTGCTGGATACCCGTGACGCCTACTTTTGGGCGACCCACGGCGGGGCCGAATTGGATCTGATGGTACACGCCGGCGGCCAGCGCTATGGATTTGAACTCAAGTACGCAGACGCGCCAGGCACGAGCCGCTCCATGCAAGTCGCTGTCCACGATCTCGCCCTCACGCACCTCTGGGTCATCTACCCGGGCCGACACGAGTACGCGCTGGACGAGAAGATCACCGCGCTGCCGTTGGACGCGCTCCCCCGTTTGGCGATGGCGCTGCGCGGTGGATGGGGAGACAAGTAGACAGGTAGACAAGGCCAGGCAAACTCCCTGGCTCAACCGGGCCAGGGAGCTTGCCCGACTTCTATCCGGCGATCGGCGCGTACAGATCGAGCAGCAGTTCATCCTCCGCCGCGGGGAAGGTGGGGTTCAGGTGCTCCTCCAGCCATTGATGCCCCGCGTGCCCGTGCCGGCTGTTGCTGAGCCAGGCGACGAGCCGCCCCCAGGTTGCCCCGATGCCCTCCACCCCCCGGCAGCGCGTGACCGCGTAGCGGCCGCCCGCAAACTCCTTGATCGGGACTTCGGCAGTCGGTGCGACCTCCGGGCCGACGACGATCCAAAATTCATAGCCGTAGTTCGGGCTGCCGGGCGACGGGTTCGGGTTGTTGAAGCCGAAGATGCGGTGGTGCGCAATATCGGTCAGATCGCCGCGCGGCCCGGCCCAGGCGACGAGCTTTTCGGCCGCCAGATGCTCCGGGTTCGGCCCGAAGCCGTGAAAGCTGGCGACGCGCAGCGGTTCGAGGGTGACGATACGGACGGTCAGGTCGTTCATGGGAGGCGCTCCTTTGTGTATGGGTCGTAGGGGCGGGTTTGACGCGCGCCGATGGGCTGTGCGCCGTCAATCTCGTGCGTGCGAGCAATCACCTGCGCCGTCATTCCAGCAAACCCGCCCCTACCTTTCGTGCATATCCTACCACCCCCTCCCTGACATCTCCTGTCAGGGTTTTTGTGGTAGAATCACGAAAACACCCACCCACGGGAGATCACCATGCGCGCTGACCGGCTTCTCGCCCTCCTCATGCTCTTGCAGGCCCGCGGCCGGCTGACCGCGGCGCGGCTGGCCCAGGAGTTGGAGGTCTCCGAGCGGACAATCTATCGGGACATCGACGCGTTGAGCGCCGCCGGGGTGCCGGTCTACGGCGAGGCGGGGCCGGCGGGCGGCTATGCGCTGCTCGACAGCTATCGCACCAACCTGACCGGGCTGACCGCGGGGGAGGTGCGGGCGCTCTTCATGCTCAGCATCCCGCAGCCGTTGGCCGATCTGGGGGTGGGGTCGGAGTTGGCCGCGGCGCTGCGCAAGCTGGCTGCCGCGCTCCCCAACGCCCGCCGCGGCGACGAGACGCGCGTGCGCCAGCGGTTCCACCTCGATGCGGCCGCCGCCGATCAGGTGGAAGAGGCCGCGCCGCAGCTCGCCACAGTGTACCGGGCGGTGTGGGAGGATCGCCGGCTGCACATCGCCTACCGCATCGGCCCGCTGTCCGTCCAGATCGCGCAGACCGTTGACCCCTACGGGCTGGTGGCGCAGGCCGGGGTGTGGCATCTGGTCTACGCGGTCGCCCCGACCGGCGGCCCGCGGGCGAGCGCCCTCCGCGTCCAGCGCGTGGCGAGCCTGCTCGACGCGCGGCTGTCCGACGAAGCCTTCGAGCGGCCCCCCGATTTCGACCTGGCGGCCTTCTGGCGGGCGTGGCGTGCCGCACAGGCGGTGAACCGGGTGCGCTACATCGTCACCGTGCGCGTGGCGCCGAACTTCGTGGCGGAACTGCCGGGCTACTTCGGCGACGCCGTGCGGCCGCAGCTCGCCGCGGCCGGGCCGCCGGACGCCGCGGGGTGGCTCACGCTGCAACTGCCGTTCGAGTCGCTGGAAGCCGCGCGGGCGCGCCTCCTGGGCTTCGGCCGCGGGGTCGAGGTGCTCGCACCCTACGCGCTGCGGCGGAGCCTGGTGGATTACGCGGAGCAGATCGTGGCGTTGTATGCGGGGGCGTAGGGCGTATTGCGTCGTGCGTAGTGCGCGGGGCGTGCCGAATGCGAGGAGCGCGGGCGGCCACGTTTCAGGGGATGGG
>CAZYHE010000684.1:0-2751 GCA_964647225.1 uncultured Anaerolineales bacterium | reverse complement strand
CGCCTGGTCCACGCCATCGGCGATGATTTCCAGCAGGCGCTCCAGCCCGGCATAGAACCCATGCAGATTAAGGGCCGTCGCATCCACATAGTAATCGTCGCTAGATGTCAACGCCTGCTGCCAGATCCGGTCAGTGCGCGCAACCACGCGCGCCAATTCCTGCGACTCTGCGCGAATCCGTCCCGCAATCGTGCGATAGATGCCATTCATAGAATCACTCCCTCGCGCGCGATGCTTTCGCGCAACTCGGCCTTGCAGCGCTCCACCGCGACAAGATCCACTTTGAACTCGGGCGACAGGTCTTGCAGCCTGGCGACGGCCGTGAAGTAGTCATCGGGCGCCAGGCCACGGGCGGCGAGGTCAATATCCGACGTGGCGGTAAACCAATGACCGTGGACGGTCGAGCCGAACATGACGACCTGTGTCGCGCCGAACTGTTTCTTCAGCAACATCGCGGCCTGCCGCGCCACTTCCTGGGCGCGCGCGCGTCGAGCGGCCAGCGCGCGCGCCGCTTCTGCGGCGCGGCGCTGCGCCGTGGCGCGATAGGCGGCCCACGTCGTCGGATCGAGACGGAGCGTGTCGGTGTTTTCCATCGTCTGCGGCCCTCCTTGCTGTCCTGTATTTCCGCATCCTGCCGAAAGGCTGGCAAGCCGCCAGGCGGTCAGGGGATTTGGATCGCGGAGGCGCGAAGCAGCCCGTCGCTCACCCGGACGCCATTGGAGCCGGTCCACGGCTCGCTCCACAGCGGCGTCCCGCCGGTCGCGGCATCGTACAGGCGGAAGATCATGTTGTACGTGCCGGTCAGCGGCGCGCCGGCCGCGTCGGCCAGCCGGCCCTGGTACGCAATCGTGCCCGTGGAGGACGCGGCCGGCGCGGTTTGTGAGCGCGCCAATGGCAGCGCGCCGGCGGTCTGCGCGGCCACCAGCAGCGCGATCATCACGAGGGTGAAGAGCACGTTGCCGCGCGAGGGCAGCCAACCGCGCCAATGGAAGCGGATCTCAGGCTGCGGGATACTGAGCCGGAAATTGATCTCTCGGTGTTTCATGGCTGATTTCTCCTTGCGAATGTGACCGGTTGCTGCTATACTCGCTGTTGAACTGACCGGTGGCTGCTGTGACGCAACCTGTAGACCACGCAGGACGCTGGCACAGCCTGGCGATTTACAACGCGCTGCGTGAGATGATATCTTCACATTACATCGGAATAGACTGAAACCGACCATGAATCCAAACAACCTGCCTGTTCCACGCCAGATGATTGCGGAGTTCTGCCGGCAGCACCATATCACAGAATTCGCGCTTTTCGGTTCGGTCCTACGGGACGATTTTCGCCCTGATAGCGATGTAGACGTGCTCATCACTTTCGCGCCAGAAGCAACGCCTGGCTTGATGGATCTGGCATTCATGCAAGATGAATTAGCCCGCCTATTCGACCGCGATGTGGATCTGGTCGAGAAGCCAGGGCTGCGCAATCCATTCCGCCGCCGCGAAATCCTCAAGACCATGGAGGTGGTATATGCGTCCTGAAGACCGCGATGCGGCGCTGCTTTGGGATATGCGGGAAGCAGCCCGGGAAATCCAGAAATTCACTAACATCCCGGACCTGCTGCAAGCATTGAATCGGCTCGTTCCACCCGTAGACTGGGATGACCAATAGCGCCTCTGAATCGTTATGACGTAACTCATTGGGCGAGAGCCGCCTCAATCCTGACCCGGAACAAGCCAGCCGTCAGGTACTTACGTTCGTATACCAAAAGCTCATCACTTGACTTCCGCCAGCCGCACCCCCGCATATTCCTTGCGCGTCGCGCTCAACCGCCAGGCGAACGCGACATCCGGGTCGCCCGCCCGCGCCTTGACTATGAAGTAGCCCGGCCCGATCTCGGCCACGTACAGGCTGGCGTCGTCGTAGGACGCGACAGGCGCTTTCTACTTCATAACATACGCCCTGTCGTGCGGCCCTACCGTCAAAAATAATATCGTATTATCGGGCAAACCCGCGCAGAAACAATACTCGCACCTGGGTTCCTGCCTGCATTCCTCACAGATCACGAAGATGATGCGAAAGTGATAGCCCACGTGTACGCTCCGGCATCCTCTCAAATTCAGCTTCCCTTTTTCGGTCAGCCGTTCGGTGCGCGCGTACGGGTCGGCAATCACCTGTAGTGTCACTTCCTCGATGCGGTCGCGCATGTTGTGCCACCGCTCATGGTTCTTCTTGAAGCGTGCGGTGTAGACCGGTTCGTAAGTCATGGGCCGAAGACCTCTGAATGAGAGAACAATTGCGGGCGGCCGTCACGAAACTCCTCTTTCAGCGCCCGCAGATCTTCCCACAATACCGAGCCTTCTTCGATATCCCAGCCTTTGCTGACAACACCGGCGGCCCACCGCGCCAGCTCATCGCGCACGACCTCGCGCACCGCTTCTTGAAGCATCGTCATCAGTTCGTATTTCTCAACCGTGAGCGTCTCTATCACTGCCGCTTGCGTCATGCTGCCCTCCGTTTCGGTCAACGAGTTTACGCCAAAGGCGTCTCTGTCTTCGAGTGCAAGTATACCACAAGATACCTGGAGGCGCGCGGCGTCGCTGAGATCACGAAGCGCGACGACCACGAAGCCCCCATCCGCGGTGACCGCCTTCGCGCTTCGTGACTTCGCGTCACTTCGCGGCTTCGTGATCCGCACCCTTCACCTCCGCCAGCCGCACCCCCGCATACCCTTTGCGCGTCGCGCTCAACCGCCAGGCGAAAGCC
>CAZYHE010000683.1:0-2755 GCA_964647225.1 uncultured Anaerolineales bacterium | reverse complement strand
ATGCTAACATCATTGTCCGCCACGCACCGGCCACACGTAGTAGCTGACCGCCTTAGCGTCGTAGGACACGCGGCCCGGCCCCGAACCCGGGCCTGGGAAGATGCCGGCGAACACGACGGCTGTCGTTAACAGCACGCCGATCACGATACCAATCACGCCGATCTACCCTTTCACCCACACCAGCCGCTCAAAGCCCAGGGCGACGACGGCGTAGGTGTGCAGGCGCAGGCGGCCCGGATAGGCGGCTTCCAAGATGTCCCGATAGTCCTCCGCCTTGCGCGTGGCGGCCGCCAACGCCGTCTGCACCAATGGCAGCGTCGCCAACTCCGCGCGCGGCATCGCCCGGATCGCCTCACCCGTCAGCCCCAAGTCGCCCAGACTAAGGTACTTGAATTCGAGCAGTACGTCTTGCAGCGCGAAGTGGCGCATGTCTGGCCGCACGATCAGCGTCAGGTCGGCGTAACTGCGCTCCAGCGCTGGCTCCGAATCCACGATGTAGAGCCGACCGTTGAAGATCAGCGTCAGGAATGCCATCTTGACCGTCAACTCGTTGGCCCAGCGGTAGTCGCGGTTATCCAGCACGCGGAAGTAGCGCGTCTCGATGAATTCGCACAGGGGTTGCAGATCGCCCGTCTGGTACAGGACGCGCGCGGCGGCAGCGGCCTGATTCTGGTCTTCATGGTCAGGCAACAAGCGCGCGCGCAGTTGCTCCACGTACATTTGACGCACCACCAGATTCGGAATACGGAAGCGCAATTCGCCGATGTCGGTGAAGCCGTCCAGCGTCAGCACGCCGAAGTAGTAGAGCAACGAGACCATGAACGGCGTGTCCTTCGTCTGGAACAGCACGTCATCCACGCCGAAGCTGCGCGCCAACTGGCTGATGGCGGGCAGGTGCGCGTCATCCAGGGTCTCGGCCAAAACGGCGGCGCCGTGCGGCAGCGCGGCGATGTAGGCGATTTTGCCGCGATCCATGGCCAGGTTGCTGTCCAACATTTCCTGCGGATACTGGCACTCGCGCTGGAAGGCCTTGAGGAAGTAGAGGGTGAGCGTGGGATTGTAGATCGCGGCCGGCTGGCGCAGGTTAAAACAATAGCCGTCGTAATACTGCCGCAGCATTGTGAGCGCCTCGGTCGCCTGGGATACGGGCTGCCTACACTCCTGTGTCACCTGTGCCAGCAGTGCGGCGACTTCCGCCTCGTGGAAGCCGCACAGGTCGTGATAGGCCGGAATCAAGGAGATGTTCTCGGCGATATTGTAGCCGCTGCTCAAATCGCTGAGCACGATGGGCGCGACGCCGGTGGTGAAGGCACGATCCAGGCCCAGGCCGCTGCCGCCGCCCTTCACCGCCTTGAAGACGGTTTTGAGCAGCCCCTCGCCATAAAGCAGCGTCTTGTAGCGGTCGCTTCCCTCCGCTACGTGGCTCATCAGTACCTCGTTAGCGAAGTTATCGTACTCGTCTATCAGCAGATACAGCCGGTGTGGGCTGACATTCACGGCCGCCAGCAGGGATTGGAACGAGCGGATCGCGTCGGTGGGATGCAGCGTGATGGGATGCGTCAGCCACTTTTGATACCGCGCGCTGAATTGCTCGATGCAGCCGTTGATATGGTTATGCATTGCGCGCCCGATGTCCTCGATGCCGCCCTGCGCGCTGACCAGTGAGAAGTCCCAGCGCAGAATGAAGTAGGTGTTGTGGCGCGGGGTGGGCTGGCGTCCGATCGCCAGGTCGCCGAACAACTGCGCGAACTCCGCCGCCTTCGCCACGTCGTAGTAGTTCTCCAGTGTGGAGAGCCACAGGCTCTTGCCGAACCGCCGCGGGCGCAGGAAGACCAGGTGTTTCCCCGCTTCCTCCACCAGCGGAATCCGGTCGGTGCGGTCAATGTACACGTAGCCTTCCGTTCGGATGGTGTAGAAATCACTGATACCGTAGGGGAATTTCAACACAGTGGGCCTCCTCTCGGAGTGCTTCTCTTTGCTTATACCTTCGACTATGAAATTGACTCTCGCCGTGCCACGAGCGCGCTGTCATTGTCACCCAGATTGGGGTGATAGGCAAATTGGGGAGGGACGACCAGACCTCAAGGGTCTCCAGGACCCTGTGTGCCCAACCGCTTCTGATCCTTGTTCTTATCCTTTTTGCCGCCCTTGTCGCCCATGATGTGTCTCCTATCCGTTGGTGTGGATTGTTTCGCCGTGAGGGGTGTGGCCGCACGGCCGCTGCTGATACTGATCTACGGCTGTCCACATCCTACCATGCCGCCTTGCCGGCGTCAAGTTGAAAATTGCCCCGCGTCCGCGCGGCATTGACGCTCACAACCATCCCGATTGGCACGGCCACAACCTGGAACGATTCCTCAAGACGCCCTATCCCACGGGGCCGGTGCTGCCGGGCGGCAAGATCCCCGAGCTGCTGCGGGCGTATCCCAATGTTTACGCCGATCTGTCGGCCGGCTCCGCGTTCACCGCGCTCAGCCGCGACACCGCGTTCGCCACGGATTTCCTGAGCGAGTTCCAGGATCGGCTGCTCTACGCACGGGACTATTTCGACAACCGGATTTGGAACCGGAGCAACTCGCCGCAGTTTTCGATCGCTTCTACCGCGCTGACAAGTCGCGCAGCCGGGAGACGGGCGGCACCGGACTGGGACTGGCGATCGTCAAGGCGATCGTCAAGGCGATCGTCGAGGCGCACGGCGGGCGGGTGACGGCGCAAAGCGCCGGGAAGAGCCGCGGCAGCACGTTTGGGGTCACCC
>CAZYHE010000682.1:0-2763 GCA_964647225.1 uncultured Anaerolineales bacterium | reverse complement strand
CTGCTCAGCGCGTCGGACTGCGAGGCGTTGGCGTTGGCCGAGTTGCTCGAATGGGCCGATGACGAGGCGCTCGGGCTGTGGCGTGATCTGAAGCTCGGCTACACCGAGTCGGCGGGGCATCCGCGCCTCCGCGCGGCCGCGACCGCCCTGTACGCGGGGATCGCGGCCGACGAGATCCTGATCGCGGCCCCGGAAGAGCTGATCTTCGTCGCGATGAATGTGCTGTTGGCGCCGGGCGACCACATCATCGCCACCTTTCCGGGCTATCAATCGCTCTACGAGGTGGCAGCCGCGCTCGGCGCTGCGGTGACGCGCTGGCCGCTCCAGCCCGCCGCGGACGGTTGGCGGCTCGATCTGGCGGCGTTGGAACGGAGCATCACCCCGGCCACGAAGCTGCTCGTGGTCAACTTCCCGCACAATCCGACCGGCTTTCTGCCGGCCCGCGCCGAGTTGGACGCAATCATCGGCCTGGCCCGACAGCACGGCCTCACTATCTTCTCCGACGAAATGTACCGGCTGCTGGAGTATGACGCCGCACGCCGGCTGCCGTCGGTCGCCGATCTGTACGAACGCGGCATCGCACTGTCGGGGCTGTCGAAGTCGTTTGCTTTGCCCGGCTTGCGCATCGGCTGGCTCGCCGCGCACGATCGGGACTTCCTGGCCCGCGCGGCCGCGTTCAAGGATTACACGACGATCTGCAATAGCGCGCCGGGGGAGATCCTGGGCGTCATGGCTCTGCGCGCCAGGGATCAGATTTTGGCGCGCAATCAGATGATCGTAGGAGAGAACCTGGGCCGGGCCGAGCGGTTCTTCGCCGCGCACACCGACCGGTTTCGCTGGCTCCCGCCGGGGGCCGGGTCGGTCGCGTTCCCGCAACTCACGACCGGTCAGCCGGCCGCGGAGTTCTGCCGGGATGTGCTGGAGCAGCGCAGCCTGATGATCCTGCCGGGCGATGTGTTCGACTTCGGCGGGGACCACTTCCGCATCGGCCTGGGCCGCCGGAATTTTGGGGAGGCGTTGGGGGTGTTAGAGGGGTATTTGACAGGAGTCAGGAGTCAGGGGGCAGGAGTCAGGGACGCGCTTCAAAACTGACTCGGTCAGGGGGTGATTTCATCACAAAGACGCCAAGACATGAAGATGCACAAAGGAGTCGGTTTTCTTTGTGCCCTTTGTGTCTTCGCGCCTTTGTAGTGAGGGGTTTGGTTCCGGCGCGTGCCTCCGTTATGATTCGCACGCGGGGCAGTGTTTCGGGTCTTTCAGCTCGATGAGGTGCTCGGTGCAGATGGCGTAGACCGAGACCCGGTCGAACAGGCCCAATTTGCGTTCGACCGACGCTTCGAGCGCCAGGTGTTTGCACGTGGTGGCGCGCAGGATGCCCGGCACGGGGCAGGAGTTGCACAGGCCGCGCTGCCACCGCCGGCGGTTCTCCCGGTTGCGCTCGATCAGCCGGCACGTCTCCATGTCCCGGCCGCGATGGTAATCCGCGTAGAAGTACGGGCAATCCACAGGGTCACTCATATCAACACCAACGCGATCCCCACCAGCGCGACCGCCGCGCCCACGAGTTCGTTCCCCTGCGGCATCTGGCCCAAAAAGAGCGCGCCCAACAAGACGCCGCCGGTCACTTCCTGGGAGGCGATCAGGTTGACGACCGTGGCGTGGGTGCGGCGCAGGGCCGCGTTGTAGAGCGTGTGCCCGATCCCCAGCGGGATCAGCCCCGCGGCGAGCAGCGCCGACACCGCGCCCACCCCCACACCCGCCGGCGTGAAGGTCAGCGCGGCGGCGGGCAAGGCCCACAATGCCGCCATGCCATACACGGTGCTCGTGTAGGTGAAGAGACCGTAGCGCGCCCGCTGCGACCGCCCCGCGACCGAATAGAGGCCGAAGGTGACCGCCGACGCCAGCGCCAGCAGATCGCCGAACGCCATCCGCCAATCCATGCGCGGGTCGAACCCGACCAGGATCGCGATGCCTGCCACCGCCACGACCACGCCGAGCCATTTGTGGCGGGAGATCGGCTCACCGAGCAGCGTCGCCGAAAAAAAGGTGACGAAGATCGGCGCGGTGTAGACGATCGCCAGCGATTGGGCGATGGTGGTGAAGCTGAGCGAGGCGATGTACGACAGGAAGTGCAGCGCGGTGATGAAGCCGAAGCCGGCGAAGAGCGGCAGGTGCGCCCGTTCCGGCAGGAGCGGCTGGCGCGCCAGCCGTCCCAGCACCGCGGTGCAGGCGGCCGCCACGGCCAGCCGGCCAAATGTGATCACAAACGGGCTGAGCGGGGCCGCGGCCAGCACAAACACCGGGCTGGTCGAAAAAGCGATGACCGCCGTGGCAGCCATCAACACCCCGCTCCGTGAAGCAGGCGCGTCAGCCGGGGGCGCGACGCGTTCACCCGTCATGGATCAATTGCCGGGCAGCGCCAACAGGATCGAGGAGAGCACCATGCTCAGGACGATAACCAACGAGATACCGACGAACACCATCACGCGCCAGTCGCGGCGCTTGGACTTCTTACGGGCCATCCTAACCACCTCACTTGTATTTCCCGCGCGGGGGGAGAACGACACCCTGATTATAGCCTCAGCCGCCCCTTGTGTCAAAGCAGCAACCAGGTCCCCCAAGTTCCCAAGTTCCCAATCTACCAACTTACCAACCTACCCGCCCCATCCCACAGATTGACCTTGCGCCCAATGGAACATATAATATCGAACATGATCCGAACCATCGAAGAACTCTCCCTGAACGCATGGCCCGCACTGCAAA
>CAZYHE010000681.1:0-2763 GCA_964647225.1 uncultured Anaerolineales bacterium | reverse complement strand
TCCACAGATCGTTATCAGGAGCGAAACCGCTGACGATGTGCGTGCGATCACTGAGGTGACCGTCGCCGCGTTCGAGACCCTGGAGATCAGCAATCACACGGAGCAGTTTATCATCGCGGCGCTGCGCGCGACCCAGGCTTTGACAGTGTCGCTCGTCGCAGAAGTGGCTGACCGCGTGATCGGGCATATTGCTTTCTCTCCGGTGACCATTTCGGACGGCACGCGGAACTGGTATGGCCTGGGACCGGTCTCGGTATTGCCGGCGCATCAGCGGCAGGGCATCGGCGCCGCCCTGATCCGGGCCGGGCTGTCTCGGCTAAAAGACATACATGCTCGGGGCTGCTGTCTCGTGGGGCATCCAGCTTACTACGGAAGATTCGGCTTCCAGAACCCGGTGGGATTGGCGCATGTCGGCGTGCCACCGGAGGCCTTCTTCGCGCTATCTTTCGATGGGCAGATGCCGCAAGGGATCGTCGCTTTCCACGAGGCTTTCGCAGTGGACCGACAACCAGCGGGCGCCGGCGACGCATTGTCGCGTTCCTGACGCTCATCGTTGCCTGGCCGAGCGTGACGCCCGATCGAGTGGAGACGAAAGCGATCAGCAGTTCGCCGCCAGCCACACGAGACGATATGGCGCCAGCTCCAGATCGCGCGCGCACGAGATCGCCTCTCCGGTGATCAGGTCGTCGAAGACGTAGCTCAGGCCATGCGTCCGCAAGATGTTGGCGGCTACGGTCTGTTCGCTTTCGCTGAAGTTCGCCAGCACGAGCACCTGCTCGGCGCCGCGCCGATGCACGAAACCGAAGACGTGATCGTTGCCGGTGTCAAAGACGGCCGTGGCATTCCCCGCAAAGGCCGCGCATCCCTTGCGCAGCGCGATCATCCGCCGCAGCGCGCCGTAGACCCGGCCCGCGATGCGCGTGGGGTCGCCGCGGCGCGCCGCCGTGGCCGCATCGGCGAAGGGGCGATGCACCCAGCGGCTGTCTGCTGCTTTGGCCGGGTCATCGCGGTAGCGATAGTCGTTGAGCGTGCCCAACTCGTCGCCCAGGTAGAGCAGCGGGATGCCGCCGATGGATAGAATGATGCCGTGGATCAGCAGGATGCGCCGGACCGCCAGCTCGACCGCGGCTTCGTCGTCGTCGCGCAATGCCTTTTCCAGGCCGGCCAACGAAGCGCAGGAACCTGAAATGCGGCAGTCACCGGTCTGCGGGTTTTCCTGGAACGGCAGACCGCGGGCGAAGCTGTTGGGGAAGCGGCCGGTGTAGAAGGCATTGAGGAACCGGCGGTGGTCGAAACCGTTGTGGATGCCGACCCGCGCCGCGTCGCCGTCGTCGAAGGTCCAGCCGATATCATCGTGGCAGCGCACGTAGTTGACCCAGGCGCAGTCCGCGTGGATCTTGAAGCGGTCTTGCATGGAGCGCCGCAGCAGCCGCACCCCGCGCGTCGCCAGCGACTCCCACAACAGCGCCATCAACAGCGGATTGTATGAGAGCTGGCACTCGCCGGGCGCAATGTACCGCGCGACCTCATCGGGATGAACGATGGCTTCCGACTTGAAGACCAGCGCCGGGGCGGCCATGCGGATGAGCGCATTGAAGGCCCGGATCAGCATGTGCGCTTCGGGCAGGTTCTCGCAGTCGGTCCCCATCTGCTTCCAGATGAAGGCGACGGCATCCAGCCGCAGCGCCTCGACACCCTGGTTCGCGAGAAAGAGCAGCTCCTCGGCCATGCGGTTGAACACCGTGGGGTTGGCGTAGTTGAGATCCCACTGGAAGTTATTGAAAGTGGTCCAGACCCAGCGGTGGACCTCGGGCCGGTAGGAGAAGCTGCCGCGGCGCACTTCGGGGAAGATCTCGCGCAGGTGCTTGCCGTAGGCATCGGGCAGTGTGCGGTCAGGAAACATGAAGTAGTATTCCTGGTATTCGGGATCGCCGGCGAGCGCACGTTTTGCCCAGGCATGTTCATCGGAGGTGTGGTTGAAGACGAAATCCATCACTAAGCTGATGCCGTTTTGCCGCAATTCAGCGGACAGTTCGGCCAGTTCGGCCATCGTGCCCAACGCCGGGTGTACCTGGCGATAGTCGCTGACCGCATAGCCGCCGTCGTTTTCGCCTGCCGGGCAGGCGAACAGCGGCATCAGGTGCAGATAGGTCAGGCCAAGCTCGCGAAAGTAGGGGATGCGGCTGCGAATGCCGGCCAGGTTGCCGGCAAACAGATCCACGTAGCAGACCCCGCCGAGCATCTCCTGGGATTGAAACCAGTGCGGGGCGGCCTCGCGGCTGGCGTCCAGCGCCTTCAGATCGGCCGGCCGCGCCAACCACATCCGCGCCGCGGTCGCCAGGATGCTCTGCAAGTGATAAAAGAAGTCGTAGCGCTCGCCGTAGAGGTGCAGCAGCAGTTCGAACAACTGCGGGAAGTTGGCTTGCAGCCGCCCCTCGAAGACCTGCCAGGCGGCCGGATCCTGGGCGGCGTACCCTGCCTGCAAACCCGGCAACAGCCGCGCCAGCGAGCGCTGCGCTTCATCGGCAAGCCAGCTCGATCCTGGTGCTTCTTTCATTCTGATCGTTCTCCTTCCACATCGTCACCTGGCGTGTGGCGCCGGCCGCCGGCCGGCGCCACACGCCGAACAACTACCCCTTGACCGATCCGGCCAACAGCCCACGCACGAAGAAACGCTGCAGGCCGAAGAAGACGATCAATGGCAGGAGCATCGAGATGAACGCGCCCGCCGTGAGCAGGTGCCAGTCGTTGCCGCGCGAGCCG
>CAZYHE010000680.1:0-2764 GCA_964647225.1 uncultured Anaerolineales bacterium | reverse complement strand
AGGATGATGTCGGGGACATCGCCCGACTCGAAGGCTTGGGTGATCGCCTTGTCATAGGCGGCATCATCGCCCAGGCGCACGCTCAACGTGACCTTCTGGCGCTTTTTGTACTCGTCGAGGATCAGCCAATCCTGTTTGAAGGGAGCTGAGGCCCGATTATTGTACAGGACTGAGAAGGTGACGGGTGCGGCTGGCAACGATACAGGGGCAACACATGAACTGAACCCGATCATCACGGTGGCGAGAAATCCGATGGTCATCAGCAATCTCTTAGGCATCATTCCCTCCGTTGGGTGAGATCCATTCACTGCATTATAAACGATTAGACGTAAATTGCAAGGCCATCTTTTCGGCCCGGGCCATGCGCTGGCTCGAATGAGCACCGGCGCGGTGTCGTGCAGTTTTCGCCGGTTTGCGGTAGAATGGTCGCATGAACCGTCGCAAGCGCACGAACCCATGAAGCAGGACGACTTGACCCATGACATTGACGCTGACCCTGGACGCGATCCAGGCTTATCGCACGGAAACCTATCACCTGCGGCAGCCGATCAGGAGCCGCGAAGCGGCCGTCGCCTTCGTCGCGGCGCGCGGCTATGTCTACTTCTGGCCGATCAAGGAGGTGGCGCTGCCCAGCCTGTGGGCCGCGGTCGCGGGGGCGCGTCCCGTGGCCGACGCGCACGACGATCCGGGGCACGTCACCTGGGGCTGGAAGGATGAATCGCTCGACCAGCGGCTCTGGTACTACGCCAAGGTGCTGCGCAAACGCGCGACCTTCATCAGCCTGGATGTCGCGCCCTTTTTCTACGCGCTCTCCGAGAACTACGGCGAGCCGGACAAGGACTATCTGCTGCAATACGACGCGGGCCGGCTGACCTTCGAGGCCAAGACGCTCTACGAGACGCTGCTGGGGGAGGGGCCGCTCGACACGGTCAGCCTGCGCAAGCTGGCGCACATGACCAGCAAGGCCAGCGACTCCCCGTTCAACCGGGCGCTCGAGACCCTGCAGGCCGACTTCAAGATCCTGCCGGTGGGCGTGGCGCAAGCGGGCGCGTGGAAATACGCGTTCATCTACGAATGCGTCCACCGCCACTACCCCGACTTGGCCGAGCGGGCGCGGCCGATCCGCCAGGCCGACGCGCGGGCCACCCTGGCCGAGCTTTACCTGCGCTCGGTGGGCGCGGCGCGGGCCAAAGACCTCGCGCTGCTCTTCGGCTGGCCGGCCCGTGAGATCGCCGCCGCGCTCGCCGCGCTGGCGCAGTCCGGCGTCGCCCGGCTGGGCGTCACCGTGGCAGAGCAGCCGGGGGAGTGGGCGGCGTTGGCAGAGTTGGGGTGAGTGTGGTAGAC
Organism: uncultured Anaerolineales bacterium; assembly: GCA_964647225.1. GTDB lineage: Bacteria > Chloroflexota > Anaerolineae > CG2-30-64-16 > CG2-30-64-16 > CAZYHE01. The sequence continues at coordinate 1,420 of CAZYHE010000680.1, read as the reverse complement.
TTATCTTGCAAATCGGCAAATCTCAAATTGGCAATCGGCGCGACTAGGGAGGCTGCACCATGACATCGGACGCCACAATCGGGAACGATCGCTGGGGACTGAATCCAGCGGTTCAGCCGGCCGACAACCTCGAAGATGTTATCTTTCTCTTCAACCCCACGCAACCCCTTGACGGCGAGTATCTGCGCTTCTACGTGAACCGCGGCAGTCCCGCGCGTCGAGACATGCTGACATGGCTGCGCGTCAATGATCTCAAGCGGGGGCAGCCGATCAAGTTGCTTTTCACCGGGCATAGTGGCTGCGGGAAGTCTACCGAGCTTAACCAGCTATGTCGGGAGTTGCGGCAGGAGTTTTTTGTCGTCAAGGTCTCTACCAAGCTGATCATCCAACCCACTGACTTGACGGCGGTGGATGTGGTCCTGATTGCCGCCATGAGCTTGTTCAAGCAAGCCACTCAGGAGGAAGTGATCGCCAAAGCGCCGGCCCAACGCGCCAGCGATGTGTGGCAGGGTCTGGTCAATTTCATCCAAGATCGGGTTTTCGGTAAGCTGCCGTATCGCGAGCCAGGTGAGGGATTGGAGTTAGGCGCCAAGGTGAGCTATCTGGTCTTCGAGTTCGAGGCCAAGTACGGTCAGGATGCACCCACGCGCGAGCACATTCGTCAGCGCATGGCCGACCGCCTGTCCGAGGTGGTGGAACGTGTGAACGATCTGGCGCGCTTCGTGCGTGCGGCGACCGGCCGGCCGGTGGTCTTCGTCTTCGATGATACCGACAAGCCCGATCGTGAACGCGCCCGGAAGTTGTTCTTCGACAATGCGACCACTCTGACCTCCTTCGCCGCATCGGTGATCTTCACCTTCAATATCGCGCTTTGGTACGATACGGAGTTCAAGCACTTCCGGGACTACTACGGGCAACGCATCTTGTTGCCCAACATCAATCTGTACGCACACAACGGCGACCGCAACGAAGACGGTTGGACGCTCATGGAGCGGATTCTGGCCGAGCGGATGCACCCCATGATGATCACCGATGATGCCAGGCGCGCCTTGATCGAGGCCAGCGGTGGGCTGGTGCGCGGCCTGATCGGACTGACGCAGTTCGCCGCAGTCAATGCGCTCGGTCGCGGGGCCATACGCGTCGAGTCGCCTGATGCTGAGCGCGCGGTCACCGAGTTGCGCAAGGATTTCACAGCCGCGCTGGAGGCGAAACACTACGCGGCGTTGGCTGCCCGGCACGCGGACAAGCAGTTGAGCAGCGATCCCGAAACGCAGGAGCTGTTGCAGGGGTTGGCGCTGCTGCAATACTCCAACGGTGAGGTCTGGTGCGATGTTCATCCGGTCGTGCTCAAACTGCTTCAGGAGCGTCAGCGTTGACGGTTGACGCGCTGGCCAGCAGCATGATGGACGGGCAGGTCGTT
>CAZYHE010000679.1:1648-2774 GCA_964647225.1 uncultured Anaerolineales bacterium | reverse complement strand
CCACATCGTCGGCATGGGCGTCGTCGGGGCCGGGGCCATCGGCATCCGCGGCGCGCTGAAACATTTGAGCCTGGCGGACGTGCAGGATCGCGTGCGGTTGGCCGCAGTGTGCGATCCGGTCCCAGGCCGGGCAGAGGCCGCGGCGAAGCAGTACGGCGTGGCCGCCCACTATCTGACCTTCGAGGAGCTGCTGGCCGACCCGGACGTGGACGCGGTGACGATCTGCTCGCCCATCGGGCTGCACTTCGATCAGGGGCTGGCGGCGATTGCGGCCGGCAAGCACATCCACTTCAACAAGACGATGACCACCACCGTCGCGGAGGCCGACGCGCTGATCGCGGCCGCGGCGGCGCAAGGTGTGCACATCGTCGCGTCGCCGGGGCAGATGCTCCACCCGTACAACCGCCGTATCCGCGGCAAGATCCTGGCGGGCGCGCTCGGCCGGCTCACCTGGGCCATCACCGGGACGGCCGGCGTGGGCGAGTATCACATGCGCGAGGAGTTCCGCACCGGCGGCGACATCCTGACCGACGTGAACCCCGCGTGGTACTTCCGTAAGCCGGGCGGCGGGCCGCAGTACGATGTGACGGTCTATTGCCTGCACACCCTCACCGGCATCCTCGGCCCGGCGAAGCGCGTGACGGCCGTCTCGGGCCTGGTGATCCCCGAACGCGACTACCACGGGCAGAAGCTCGTCTGCGACATGGACGACAACACGATGCTGCTGCTCGACTTCGGGGATGCGTTCTTCACGTTCGTCTACGCGGCCGCGGCCGGGCGGATCACCACCGGCTTCCAGCCCAACATCTACGGCACGAAGGCCGCGGTCGTCGGCACGAAGCTCGGCGATGACGACCTGAAGCTGCCGGAGGATCACGAGCCGCACGTCGTTGGCCCGCACGTCGCGATGCCCGAATCGCACGTCTTCGAGGACATGATGCAACTCGTGGACTGGATTCGCGACGGCGCGCCCTCGATTGCGAACGCCGAGCACGCCCGGCACGTCATTGACATCATCAAGGCCGGCTATCGCGCGGTGGAGACAGGGCAGACGCAAGCGTTGCGGACGACGTTCGAGCCGTTGGCGGTAGATGCGTTATAAGACCGGGACGCGGACGACGCAGAC
>CAZYHE010000679.1:0-1548 GCA_964647225.1 uncultured Anaerolineales bacterium | reverse complement strand
GTTCGAGCCGTTGGCGGTAGATGCGTTATAAGACCGGGACGCGGACGACGCAGACGACGCGGAGAACGCGGACAAAAACCTGAATCTGTCCGCGTTGTCCGCGTCCGGGACTCAAACACCGTTACGACGCGCCCTGCAATGTCGCGCTGAAAGGTGAGATTCATGTACTACGGTGTCCAATACTACCCCGAACACTGGCCGGAGTCACGTTGGCCGGTGGATGCCCGCATGATGCAGGCCGCGGGCGTGAACGGCGTGCGCATGGGCGAGTTCGCCTGGAGCGCGGTCGAGCCGGCGGAGGGCCAACTCGACTTCGGCTTGTTCGACCGGGCCATCGCCATCCTGGCCGACCACGGCATCAAGACGCTGATGTGTACCCCTTCGCGCACGCCGCCGCCGTGGGTCTATCGGAAATATCCCGGCGTGCGGAACACCACGGTGGACGGCACGCTGAACAACGCCGGCTTCCGCTACCTGATCGGCTTGGCGCACCCCGAATTCGTCCAGCTTGCCGAGCGGATAGATCGGGCGGTGATCGAGCACTTCGCCGGGAACGACGCCATCGCCGGCTGGCAGGTGGACAACGAAGTGGGCCAGGGCAACGACTGCTACTGCGAGAGTTGCCGGGCGATCTTCCACGACTACCTGCGGGAGAAATACGGCACGGTCGAGCGGCTGAACGCGGCCTGGGGCACGCACTTCTGGTCCTTCACCTTCGCCGACTTCGCCGACGTGCCCTTCCCCGACCGCCTGCAGCACCCCTCGCCGCAGCTTGCGCTGGAATACCGCCGCTTCATGTCGAAGCTAAACGTGGACTTCACCCGCTGGCGCGCCGACCTGATCCACCAGCTCGACCCCGGCAAGTGGGTGACAACCAACTTCCAGTCGTTCATGGTGCAGCACACCGACTACCACGCGATGGCGCCGGCGCTCGACATCAACGGGATGAACCACTACCCCGCCCGCTCGCCCGAATTCATCCTGGACTACTACCGGGGCAGCCGCGGGAAGGCGCTCGTGTTGGAGCAATGCACGCGGCTCGGCCCGGTGGACATCGGTGAGGGGTGGATGCGGCTGTGGGCGTGGATGGCGATCGGCCACGGCATCAGCGGCATCAACTTCTTCCGCTGGCGGCAGTGCCGCTGGGGCCAGGAACAGCACGCCGACGGCATCCTGCCGCACGGCGGCCAGGAAAACCGCCGCTATCGCGAGTTACAACGCATGGGCCAGGAGCTCCGGGCGGTCGGCGATCTGATTGACCGGACGCGGCCCGCCGCCGAGGTCGCGGTGCTCAGCTCCTACGAATCGCGCTGGGCCATCGAGTTCGGCGTCGGCCAAAAAGAAATGCGCGCCGAACTGGACGCGATCCGCTTCCACACCGCGCTCGTGCAGCAGAACGTCACGACCGACGCGCTCGACCCGCGCGAAGACCTCTCGCGTTACAAGTTGGTCATCGCGCCGCGGCTCTTCGTGGTGGATGCGGCCATCGCGGCCAACCTGGCGCGTTTTGTGGCTGGAGGCGGCGTGCTCTGCCTCACCGCGGCGAGC
>CAZYHE010000678.1:0-2787 GCA_964647225.1 uncultured Anaerolineales bacterium | reverse complement strand
AACGAACAACGCGCCGGAGAAGGCGATTACCGGATTATTTTCTTAATTCTCATCATCGCCGGGCGGGCCGGGTTGACGAGCGGCGCGCCGACGAAGGCAATTACCGGATCAATTCGCACAAGTCGTGACGACGCGCCGCTCAGCCCACCTTGCGATGCGCGTGCGCTGCCGCCCACCGCTCCAGCTTCTTCAGCATCTCCTCGGCTGCCTCCCGAGACGGGACGCCGCCCATCGTCAGGTAGACCCCGTGCGGGTTCAACGTCTCGATGATCTGATCCAACTCGTCGTAGGTGCAGTTGACCTGGATCCCCTTGCCCGCGGCCTGGATCTTCTTGTAGACCGGGATCCACCGGCCAAACCCCTCGTTCCCCGCGCCGAAAACCCATTGGACGGCGTGCAGTTCCGGGATGGACAGCAGCGAATCGAGATGGCGCAGCGCGCCCGGCCCATCCAGGTGATAGATCGCGCGATCCAGGAAGCGGCACTCGTTGACGATCCCCGGCAGGAAGATGTCGTCGAACATCCGCTTGCTGACCATGATCGAGAAGTCGTTGGAGGGGATGTAGTAGCGGCCGTCGTGGGCCAGCGTCGTCCACGAGGTGATCGGCTGGCCGGCGCCGCGCAGCTTGTCGTAGAACAGATCGTAGATGCGGAAGTAGTCCCCCTCGATCCGGCCCAGCAGCGCCTTGACATCCGCGGCGTGATCCACCATGTCGCGCGCCAGGTTCTCCGGGTCGCGGAACGCCGCGATGGCGTCGCCGCCGGGGTGCCAGTCGGTCATCCCGACGATGAATTTCCCCTTGCCGACCTCCAGCAAGCGGTCGGTCATCACGATGAGCTGCTTCAACAGCGGGCTGTCCCAGTCGAGCCGGGGCTGATCGGCCTGCGCCCAGTCGTGCAGGATCGTCTCGGTCCAGCTCGTGCCGAAGTCGCCGAAACCGATGGGGCAGCCGTAGAGCGCGGAGAAGATCTCCGGCCCCAGGTTGGGATACGCGACCGGCAGCGAATCGCCCAGGAATTCCCGGTTGGACAGATTCGCCAGCGCCAGCTCGGCCTGGAAGTCAGCATCCTGCCAGCGTTCGGCCGGCGTCGCGTGCGTGGATTGCGGCACGGGGACGCGTTCCTCCAGCGGCTTGCCCAGGTAGAACTGGACGACCGGCCGGTCAATCAACTCGCGCTGCCAGAAGGCGTCCATGCGGCGTTTGGTTTGTTCGTAGTCAGGTTTGAAGTCGAACATGCTTGTCTTGATCCTCGCTGAGAAGTGTGCGGCCAGCCACAGAAAAGCATGGCCCAGGGGTGCATGTAGTATATCACAGAAGCGGCAAACGGCACGGGTAAAATCCGCAGGTCGGCGCGGAACTCGCGGAAGGAAGCGGTCATGGGCGTCCCCTTTTGGGCGTGTGTTTGCGCGGGTGATGTTACCACGCCGCAGCGGGTCTTGACAAGCGGCCGGCGCACGGAGTGACAAGCCCGCTAATGTGGATAGGGTTGCCAAGATAGGGAAACTGGTCTGGCTTCTGTGACCACTGGCGCATCGAGTTTGCAGCGAATCTCACAGGATGCGCTGGGTCTCAGGCATCGCGCGCTTTGCCAGAAATACTCTGGTGTGATATAATCTCGTTAGTCACCTGCTCGGCGATCTCCAATGATCCGATGATATTTGGCTGCTGGCCGACAATGTTGCCCAATACGCTCGGTAAGGAAGCACGACCAGAAAGGACGGAAGGCGATGACGCTACAGACGATCACCCTCAGGCTGTCGGAACCGCTATTCCGCACTGTCCGGCAGATGGCCCAAGTTACCAAGCGGCCCATCGAAGCGGTGCTGCAGGATGGCTTGGCGGCCATGCTGCCTCCGCTCGACGATGTCGGGCCGGGTGAAGCGGCGGAGTTGGCCGGGCTGGCCTTACTGAACGACGCCGCGCTGTGGCGGGAAGCCCGCGCCCTAATGGCCGCATCGGAACAAGCCGAGACTCGCACCTTGCTAGATCGCCAGAGCGAAGGCGCGCTCAGGTCGGATGAGCAACCGCGGCTGCAGGAGTTGATGCAGCTCTACGGCCGGCTCACGGTGCGCAAGGCGCATGCCTATCTGCTCCTGGCCCGCCGCGGCTATCACGTCCCGATGTCCGCCGAGCGGGAGCAGCCGGCGTGACGAGTGCCCATATCCCCAAGCAGCTGCGCGAACAGATCGCCGCCGAAGCAGGCCATCGGTGCGGCTATTGCCTGACCCCCCAAGATCACACCGCCATGCCGATGGAGATCGAACACATCGTCCCGCGCGCGGCTGGCGGGCCAAGTGTGCAGGACAACCTCTGGCTGGCATGTCCCCTGTGCAACGGGCACAAGGCCACGCAGACGCACGGCGTAGACCCTGAAACGGAAGAACGCATCCCGCTCTTCAACCCTCGCAGACAAACCTGGCGCGAGCACTTTACGTGGAGCGCCGACGGCACGCACATCATCGGATTGACTGCGTGTGGCCGCGCGACCGTGGTAGTTCTTCGACTCAATAACGAATATCTTGTCAACGCGCGGCGGCGGTGGGTGATGGCCGGCTGGCACCCGCCGCTGGCATGAGTTTTCGCTTTCATCCACCGCGCGAAGAGTGAGAGCGTCGGGACACCGAACTTACGATCGTAATCCAACTCGGAAACAAAGGGGGAACTATGACCCACATCGTCGGCATGGGCGTCGTCGGGGCCGGGGCCATCGGCATCCGCGGCGCGATCACGCCCACGCGGCCGTTCTGCGCCGGGTCGGTGTAGGTGGTCTCGATCATGTGGGTGA
>CAZYHE010000677.1:0-2796 GCA_964647225.1 uncultured Anaerolineales bacterium | reverse complement strand
TGGAGGTTTCCATGCCCACACTTGCCACCGGCCCGAAAGTTCGCGTCGCGATGATCGGCGCGGGCGTCATGGCGAATCGCGTCCACTACCCGTCGCTGGCGTCCTTCCCCGATGTGGCGTTCGCCGGCATTTGCGACCTGCGCGCCGACCGGCTCCACGCGACGGGCGACAAATACGGCATCGAGAAGCGCTACACCGACTACAAGACGATGATCGAGGCGGTCGCGCCCGATGCGGTCTACGTCATCGGCCCGCCCGACGTGATGTACCCGCACTGGGTCTGGTGTCTGGAGCACGGGCTGAACCTCTACATCGAGAAGCCGATGGGGATCACCCGCCACCAGGCGCGTACCCTGGCCTGGCTGGCCGAGAAACACGGCTGCCTCACCCAGGCCAGCTTCCAGCGGCGGAGCTGCCCGATGGTGGTCCAACTGCGCGACGCGTGCGTGGCGCGCGGGCCGATCGTCCACGCGGTCTGCCGCTTCTACAAATGCCAGATCGAGCCGTACCTGGATGCGCGCGACCACATGATGGATGACGGCGTCCACGCCATTGACACGCTGCGCTGGATCTGCGGCGGCGAAGTGGTGGGGATCGAGAGCACGACCAAGCGCGTGGCTGTGCCCGACATCAACTTCATCGCGGCGACGCTCCACTTCGACAACGGTGCGACCGGCTTCATGCTCAACAGTTGGACGAGCGGCCGGCGCATCTTCGCAGTGGAGATGCACGCGCCCGGCATCTGCGCGGAGGCGGAACACGAGGGCAAGGGCCGGCTCTACGCCGACGGCGACACGACCGGGGTCGAATTCGACACGCGCCAGGTCGCGGGCAGCGACGAGTTCTTCGTCTTCGGCGGCTTCCAGGCCAAGAACCGGGAGTTCATTGACTGTCTGCGGACGGGCCAGCAGCCCAGCTCCCACTTCGCCGACGCGGTGAAGACGATGGAAGTGGCGGAGAAGATCCTGGCGCAGGCGGCATTGCGGGAGTAGCGGCAGGGGGCGGAGGTGGCATGATGCGTCAGTTGCGTTTTCAGATGCGATATCGAGAAAGCGGCGGTGGTGAGGGTGATGATCGCCCGGTGGTGCGTCCGGCGACCTGGGACGCGTCCCGCACTGCCGCGATCATCTGTGACATGTGGGACGCGCACTGGTGCGCGGGCGCGTCAGCCCGCGTGGCCGAGCTGGCCCCGCATATGAACGCGTTCATCGCCGAGCTGCGCCGCCGCGGGGTGCTGATCATCCACGCGCCGAGCGCCACGCTCGACTTTTACGCCGGGCATCCCGGCCGCGGGTTGGCGCAGGCCGCGCCGCCCGTCGAGACCGCGCTCCCGCTCTGGCCCTGGGTGCATCTGATCCCTGAACGGGAGGGCCGGCTGCCGATTGACGACTCGGACGGCGGGTGCGACTGCCAGCCGCCGTGCGCCCAGGGGCAGCCGTGGCGGCGGCAGATCGCGACGCTGGAGATCGCGGACGGCGACGCGCTCAGCGACAGCGCGGCGGCGTACTATCTGATGCGCCAGCGGGGCATCACGAACGCCCTCATCATGGGGGTCCACACCAACATGTGCGTGCTCGGCCGGCCGTTCGGCATCCGCCAACTGGTGATGCAAGGGCTGAACGTGGCGTTGGTGCGCGACCTGACCGACGCGATGTACAACTCGCGGATGCCGCCCTTCGTGGATCACTTCGCGGGGGTCGAGTTGGTCATCGAGCACATCGAACGCCACTGGTGTCCGACGATCACCAGCGACCAACTCCTCGGCGGCGCGGCGTTTCGCTTCCGGGCCACATGACGGGCAGATTTGGGACGCGCTCGCAGTCGTGCTATACTCGCGTGTGCAGCTTTTCGCGAACGATCAGCCCGCTGCGGCCGATCCTGAGCCTCTACTTTATTTCACCACAAGGAGATTTCCCATGTCCAAACCGATTGCGTTGCAACTCTACTCCCTCCGCGAAGCCGCGGCCAAAGACTTCGCGGCGGTCGTCCGCCAAGTGGCCGCGATGGGCTACGACGGCGTGGAGCCGGCCGGCTTCCCCGGCACCACCGCGCAAGCCGCGGGCCAGTTGTTCAAAGAGCTGGGGCTGAAGGTCCCGGCCGCGCACATCTTCCCGCCGGCCCTCGGCGCCAAGGCCGCTGAGGCGGCCGACACGCTGGCCGCCATCGGCTGCGGCCGCCTCGTCACCGGCTTCGGGAAGGATAACTTCAAGACGCTGGAGGACACCAAGCGCAGTTGTGACATCTTCAATCAGGCCTACGCCGAGGCCAAGTCGCGCGGCCTGCGCATGGCGATCCACAACCACTGGTGGGAGTATCTGCTGGTCGAGGGGCGCTACCCCTACCAGGTGATGCTCGAGCTGCTCGATCCGGGCATCGAGTTGGAGATTGACACCTACTGGGTGCAGACCGGCGGCGTGGACCCGGTCAAGGTGATCGTTGAATCGGGCAAGCGCGCCACCCTGCTGCACATCAAGGACGGGCCGGCCACCACGACCGAGCCGATGACCGCCCTGGGCACCGGCGCCATCAACATCCCGGCGCTCCTGAAAGTCGCCGCGCACACCGAATGGCTGATCGTCGAGTTGGACCGCTGCGCGACCGACATGGCCGAGGCCGTGGCGCAGAGCGTGAAGTACCTGAAGAAGATCGCGTAACCTGTGTAGATACTCGGCACGATCACAAAGTGCGCTATGCATCCGTCATTCTGAGCGGGTTTGCCCCTGACCTCTCGCGACGGCGAACATCCAGCGAAGAATCTCCTTGCCGCAACGAGACCCTTCGCTAGATTTTCGCCGC
>CAZYHE010000676.1:0-2805 GCA_964647225.1 uncultured Anaerolineales bacterium | reverse complement strand
CGGCACCACCGCGGCCGTGGCCGAAAAACTGAACCGCCGCTGGATCACCTGCGACCTGGGCCGCTTCGCCATCCACACCGCGCGCAAGCGGCTGCTCAGCATCGAAAACGTCAAACCGTTCGTCGTGCAAAACCTGGGCAAATACGAGCGCCAGGCGTGGCAGGCGGCCGAGTTCGGCGGGCCAGACAAGGCCGCGGCGGCCGCCGCCAACTACCGCCGCTTCATCCTCGACCTCTACGGCGCGCGGCCGCTCCAGGGCTATGCGTGGCTGCACGGCCTCAAGCACGGCCGCATGGTGCATGTCGGTGCAGTGGATGCGCCCATCTCGCCCGGCGACGTGACGCAGATCGCGCTGGAGTTCCGCAAGGCAGTGGGCCGCGGCGCCGATGCGCCCGGCGTCAGCGCGGTGGATGTGCTCGGCTGGGACTTCGCGTTCGAGCTCAACGAGGTCGCCAAGCAACAGGCCAGCCAGGCCAACATCGCCATGCGTTTTATGCGCATCCCGCGCGAGGTGCTGGAAAAGCAGGCGGTGGAGCAAGGCGACATCAAGTTCTTCGAGCTGGCCGCGCTGGCGGTGACAGCCACGATCCACAAACGCGGGGTAGACCTCACCCTGACCGACTTCGTCATCCCGCCCGACGACGTGCCCGCCGACATCCAGCGAGCCATCACCCACTGGTCGCAGTGGATTGACTACTGGGCGGTGGACTGGGACAACCAGGGCGATACCTTCCACAACATGTGGCAGACCTACCGCACGCGCAAGGACAAATCGCTGGCGCTGCGGGCGAGCCACCAATACGCCGCGCCGGGGACCTATCGAGTGATGGTCAAGGTCATTGACATTTTGGGGAATGACACGACGAAGACGCTGACGGTGGAGGTGGGGGAATGATCCACGAAGTTCGTATCAGTTATTTCAAGCGTTTCGAAGCGGACGAAGTCATTGACTTATCTGGAGACTCTGTGCTGTTGGCTGGCCCGAACAACTCCGGCAAGAGCACGGTGTTGCAGGCCCTCGCGGCGTGGAATCTGGCATTGCAGCGCTGGCTGGCGGATCGCGGTGATCGGCAGTCCCAGCGCCGGATCAGCTTGACGGTGGATGAATTTACGGCTGTTCCTGTCCGTGAGATGAATCTGCTTTGGCGCAATCGCCGCACGGCTGACGCTCGCCGCACCAAAGAAGGCAAACAAACTTCGAAGGCGCGCCCCATCGTGATTACCGTGAAGGGGAAGGACATATCCGGAGAAGACTGGACGTTGGCGATCGAATTTCTCTATGCCAATCAGAAGCTCGCTTATGCGCGGCCCATTGATCTCAACAATCCAGATGGCCCAAGCCCACTGATTCCAGCCGAGGCCAAGCGGATGAAAGTTGTTCATATTCCACCTTTCTCAGGGTTGGAAACCGAAGAACCGTTCAGGGATCCTGGTATGCGCGACCGCCTGATCGGCCAGGGGCGACCGGGTGAGATTGTGCGTAATTTACTTTGGGAGTTGTGGCGTCAGAAGGATAAGCAGCCCTGGAATGCGATGGCGCGCGATGTGCGCGACTTATTCGGCTACGAACTGCTCCCCCCTGTTTACGAGGCCACCAAGCAGGCTTTCATCGTCTGCGAATATCGCCCTGGCAGTAAAGCCGGCGCCAGTGCGCCCAAGCTAGATATCGCCAGCGCCGGCAGCGGGTTCCATCAGGTTTTATTACTGCTCGCTTTTTTCTATGCCCGACCAGCCACGATCCTGTTGTTGGATGAACCGGATGCGCACCTCCATTTTATCCTGCAACGCGAGGTATTCGGTCGTTTACGAGCTGTGGCGGCCGAGCGACGTTGCCAACTTATCGTCGCGACGCATGCCGAGGCGCTGCTCGACGATACCGAGCCGACGGGCATCCTTTCGTTCTTCAAGAAACCGCACCGATTGCAAACGCGCCGGCAGGTACAGGACTTGCGGTCGGCCCTGCATCGGCTTTCGAGCACTGATCTGCTGCAGGCCGATCACGTGGGCGCGGTGCTTTATCTCGAAGACGACTCGGACGCCCGGCTGTTGGGCGAATGGTCTAGCCTACTCGGCCATGAGGCAGCACGCTTCTTCAAGTTTCCCTATATCGTTGCGATGGGCGGGGCCGGCGAGCTAGGTGAAGCCAAGCGGCACTTCTCAGCGTTGGGCATGGCCTTCCCCGCGCTGCGTGGGCTTTGCCTGCTCGATCGTGATCGTAGCGCCGGGCCGGAAGCCCAAGATTTTCCCGGCGGACTGCGCCTGCTGCGCTGGAATCGCTACGAGATCGAGAACTACCTGCTGAACCCCGCGCTCATCAAACGTTTCCTGGCGCAGAATTATCTCATTGCGCCGGCTGATCCCGATCAGCCGGCGCTGCCGATGGTGGCCCCCGAGACTATCGAACTGGATCAAGCGACGGTTGACCAAGCGTTCGCCCGACAAGGGTTGGCCGGCCTCGACCCTCTCAGCGATGATATCCAAATCCTGCGCGACCTGAAGGCGAGTGAGTTGCTGGTGTCTATCTTGGGCAAGACCGCTCGCCGCCTCCCCAAACGTGACCTCTACCTGATCGTGCGCGTGATGCGCCCCGACGAGGTTCACCCGGAAATCATCGCAAAGTTGGATGAAATCGCCGCCATGCTCCCGCCGGAGTTGACAGATCAGCCAGTCGAAAACCACACTGACGATGCAGCGGATGAGGAGGCAGGTTGATGCCCCGTCGCGCCCGCCAGGATGTCTCGCAGCCCAGCCTCCTCGAAGCCGCCACCAAGACCGCGCCCTGCGTCCCCGCGATCCGCGAGGCAG
>CAZYHE010000675.1:0-2821 GCA_964647225.1 uncultured Anaerolineales bacterium | reverse complement strand
CACGTCATAGCGCTTGCCCGTGGCCCGATAGGCCGCCTCGAACGCCTGGCGGGTTGCGTCGTCCGCATAGATGCCGGTCAGATAGACCGCCATGTGGTTCTTCTGCGAGGCCAGCGCCGCATATGCCAGCGGCTGCCCGTTGTAGGTGTTGGGACACCGCGCCAACGGCACCTGATAGGTGATCATGCCCCAGTTGATCGCCTCTTCGTAGCCCTCCGGCAGGTTCGCCAGGATGGTCTGGCGCACCGCCGCGATGGCGGCCCGGCGATCGGCGGGCAGTTCTGCCAAATACTGCGCGACTGAAGTGGCATCCGATTGCATGAGTCGTGCCTCCCCCTATCTGGCCCGCATGCGGTTCAGATTGAAGCCTGAAACGGTGGGAAATTTGACGCGATCTGAGCCGACTTCCAAACGGCTCCGGCGGACCAATAGCGGCATGTTCACCTCTGCTTCGCCCCTCAGGGCGCTCATCCGTCCAGCCTGAGCCAACGATCAGGCGCCGGTCTCCTGGAGCCGTTCGGCGACGCCGGGCGCTCGTCGCGCGCCAATCCGTGCGCTGCCGTGGCCTACCAACTCCCGCAAGTGTGGCCCGCAACGTCTGGCGCGGTCATCTGCATCGGGGCCGGCGGCGGCACGGGCGTCCAATAGCTGCGCATCTTCAGGACAAAGGCCGGATCGCCGCCCGGCCGCTCTTTGTCGCCGATCACGAAGACGTAGCGTCCCACTTCGCCTGCGCCATGCCATACAGCGACGACGTAGCGGCCGTCCGCTGGGAGTGTCACGCGTTGCGACTGCCGTTCCCAATAGGAGGTGCGCGAGAATGGCTCGTTGAAGACATCGGCTGGCCCGGTCAGCGCGGGGATGAGCAGGCTACCTGCACTCGGGAGAATGGTCACGCGCGCCGGCAGACGATCAGCCGCCAACCCAGGCCCCAATAAAGCCATCTCGGGCGCAAAAAGCTCCTGCCCGGCGATCTGTGGGATGGTGATTTCCAGCAGAATGGATTGCCCCTTGCGGCCCGCGAACGTGTAGTAGTCCACGTCAGCCGACGACTCAAGCGTCGCATACACCGCCGTGGAAACCGTGGGGTCCTTGACCTGCCACGGGGCATCGGCAACGATGTCTTTCTCTTCGAAGAAAGGCTGATGCGCCCACGCGGGCGCAACGGATAGGGTCATCAAAACCACAGCGACGGCTATGACAGTTACGACGCGCATCGTGCTCTCCTTTTCGATGTCAAGACGCTATTTCGATCCGCAGGAAGACCGACTCCTGTGAATATCCGACGAGCTCAGCTTATACAAAGTCTGTGCAATATCCGTATTGAGTCATACAATTCGCGCAGATTGGCCGTCAGACACCGAAGACGGGGCATCGCCGTGCGATTGGAATAGCACATACAGCGCCAGGGTGCAGGTGATGTATAGTGTTCGTACAGGATTCAATGCACAAGGTTTGGTTCGTGGTGGGGCGGGCACTGCAGGCCGGGACGCCGACCGCGCGCGCTGCGCGTTCTTCGGCCTGGTGGCCTACGCCGCCTACGACCGGACCAACCTGGCGACCAGAAGCATTCGGAGATGAGACACATGGCAGAAACAGAAGCGCACCCCCGCCTCACCCCGCTTGGGGACAATGCAAGCAGCTCGCGCCGATCGCTGGATGCCAATACCGTCCGGGAGTTGTGGGGCCGAACCTATAACACCGACGGCAAACCGGACTGGTCGCATCTCTATCCGTACTATCACCCGGACGTGGTCTTCCAGGATTCCATCCAGCGCATCGAAGGGATCGAGGCGTTCGTCGGCCTCTGTGAACGCCTGACGCAGCGCTGCCAAAGCCTGCACATGGAGATCCTCGCCATCGCCCAGGACGACCAGGTCATCCTGATGGACTGGATCATGACGATGGCTTTCACCAAGTACCCGCCCACGCCCCTCTACGGCAGCACCAAGCTCACCCTGCACGAGGATGGCCGGATCATCGCACAGCGCGACTACTTCGACCTGTGGGGTGCCATCCTCGACGGCATCCCACTGCTCAAGAATCGCTATCGCCGGTTCCTGCGCAAAACTTTCGGCTAAAGGGAGGATCAATGTCCGCATTCAAGTTGCCGGACGAACTTGCCTTCATCGAGAACCGCCGGGCCAGCCAGAAGACCACGAGCGTTTCCCTGGCCGGGAAGCTGTGCGTCGTCTCCGGGGCCACCTCGGGCGTGGGGCTGGCGGCCGTCAGGCGGCTGGCCCGCGCCGGCGCCCAGATCGTCATGCTCTGCCGGAACGCCGACAAGGCGGAGGCGGTGCGGACGGAGCTTACAGCGCACACCAGCGCGCCGGTCGGGGTCATCCGCGCGGATTTCAGCGATCTGGCGAGTGTCCGCGCCGCAGCCGGGGTGCTCCTGAGAGACTATCCCCGGATTGATGTGCTGATCAATTCTGCCGGGCTGTTTTCGACGGGCCGCACCCTCACCGGGGGTGGTTTCGAGACGGTGTTCTGTGTGAATCACCTCGCGCCGTTTCTCCTGACGCACCTCCTGCTCGAACGGCTGCAACAGCGCGCGCCCGCCCGCATCATCCAGGTCAGCTCCGAGGGCCACAGGTTCGGCGGGCTGGATCTGGCCGATCTGAACTGGGCGCACCGGCGCTACAACGGCTATCGGGGCTACGGCGCGTCCAAGATCGCGCAGTTGCTGACCACGTGGGAATTCGCCGACCGGCTGCGCGGCGCGGGCGTGACCATCAACGCGATGCATCCGGGGGACGTGCGGACGAATATCGGCAACAACAACGGGCCGCTGTACCGGTGGTTCCAGCGCATCTTCATC
>CAZYHE010000674.1:1227-2832 GCA_964647225.1 uncultured Anaerolineales bacterium | reverse complement strand
CGGGCTATAACACCTGGCCTTGCTTGATCGCGAGGTCCAGTGACCGGACGGCAGCCCGTTCTCGGTATTGCTTGCTCAAGGCGTGCGTTTCGATGGCGATCATCGCTCCTCCGCAGGCGGTTGTGTTCCCAAGATGGCTTCAGCAAACTTGACGAGCATTTCCTGCTTCACGATGGCGATCCCCTGCGCCTCGTCCCCCAGGAGGGTCAGGGTGTCGCCCGGCCTGCTGGCGGAACGCGGCCGTATGCTGCAACATGCTGACGCCAAGAGGATCAGACCTTGCAGGCCGAGCTGAATGGCTACCGCGATTACGCCCGGCGGGTGCGCTATCGGCTGCTGCCGGGGGTGTGGTAGGGGACGCAGAAGCGCCAGCACAGAGCCTCTGCGCCTCTGCATCCGCTGCGTTACGGCTTCCGCACGGCCGCTGTCAGTCCCCAATAGAGCGGCTGGTCGGTGGGGTCGAGCGCCACCGTCACCTTGTAGGTGATGGCGCCGCGCTTGAGTTGGCCCGCGGGCTGGATCTGCTGCACGGTGCCCCCATGTGAACGGCCCGGCCAGGCGTCTAAAGTGACCGCCACGCGATCCCCGACCTGCAGCTTGACCACGTCCAGTTCGCTCAGGTTATCGGTCTCCACCAACCACGCGCTCGCATCGCCCAACCGGATCAGCGGCCGGCCCGGCGCCACGTATTCGCCGGCGACGGCGTCGAGTGCGCTGACTGTGCCGGCAAAGGGCGCAACCACCAGCGTTTGCTCCAGACCCGCCTGCGCCTGACTCACCGCGGCCTGGGCCGCGGCCACCTGCGCCTCGGCCGCCGCGATCTCTTCGGGCCGGCTGCCCGAGCGGATCAGCGCCAGGCTGGCCTGCGCCCGCGCCACTTCGGCTTCGGCCGCGGTGATCTCGGCGGGATGCGGCCCGGCCTGCACCTCGGCCAGACTCGCCTGGGCCTGCGCCACCTGCTGACGGTAAACCTGGATCTCGGCAGGGGTCGCGCCCGCGGCCAGGTTGCGATAGCTGGCAGATGCGCGCTGGTATTCGATGGTGGCCTGTTCCAACTGGACCGACTGCGGCAGCGCGCCGATGTCGCTGCGCCAGGCGACCTTATCGTAGGCGGCCTGCGCCTGCTTGAGCGACGCCTCGGCCGCCTGCATCGCCGCGGCCGCGATGTTGAGCTGCTCCGGCGTCGGCCCGGCCTGGGCGCGCGCCAGGTTGGCCTGGGCCACAGCCACCGTCCCCCGTGCGCTGGCAAGCTGTTCCGGTGTGGGCGAGTGGCGCAGCCGGTCGAGATGCGCCTGGGCCGCCCTCACGGCCGCCTCGGCCTGAGCGATCTCCTCGCCGCGGGCGCCGGCCCGGAGTTGCGCCAGCCGCGCCGCGCTCCCCGCCAGGTTGGCCTGCGCCTGGGCCAACGCGGCGCGCGGCGCGCCGTTTTCCAGCGTCACCAGGAGCGTGCCGGCGGTCACGGCCTGACCCTCGGCCACGTGTACCTGGGCCACCCGCCCCGCCGCGCCCGCGCTCAGCTCCGCATAGTGCGCCGGCACGACGTAGCCGTCGGCCGTCACCTGCGCCGGCGCGGCGGTGATCACGCGCGCCGGTTGCGCCGCCGCC
>CAZYHE010000674.1:0-1127 GCA_964647225.1 uncultured Anaerolineales bacterium | reverse complement strand
GGCCGTCACCTGCGCCGGCGCGGCGGTGATCACGCGCGCCGGTTGCGCCGCCGCCCGTTGGTTGCCGAAGATCAACCAGCCGGCGACCCCGGCAGCCAATGCACAAAAAGCCAGAACGATGAGGATGGATTTGCGATTCATGGGATGGGTCTCCTTCCAGCACGTCGGCGGTTGAAACCGCCGCCTGATACAGGTGAAAACCGGCTCAAGCCGGTTAAGGGCGGACGCCCCTCCGTCACCTTGTCACCTTGTCACCTTGCCACCTTGTCACCTTGTCTACTCGTAAGAAAGACTCTCCCGCACGCTCAACCCCGCCGCGTTCAGCGCGGGGACGATGCTGGCCGCGGTGCCGATGACCAGAATGAGCGCCAGCCAGTAGCCGATCCCCGCGTATGCGTACGCGAAATCGAGCGGGGTCTGGATGAACGCCATCCCGACGGCGCGGGTCAGCCCGTGCGAGAGGGGGATGCTGAGCGCCACCGCCAGGACGAAGCTGAGCAACGCCACGACCATGCTCTCACCCCAGAAGATCGTCACAACCGCCCGCGTGTCGGCGCCGATGGCCCGCATCACGCCGATCTCCTTGGAGCGCTCAAACACGTTGATGCTCATCATGCCCATCAGCCCGATGCCGCCCACCAGCGCGGTCAGCCCCGCCATGACCAGCAGGAAGACGACCAGGATTTGGTAGAAGCTGGTGACCTGGCGCTTGAGCTGGCCCAGGATTTGCGTCGAGAAGACCTCGGCGCCCGCTGCTTCCAGCAGCGTGATCAACTCGCCGGTGATGCGCGCCTGCGTGTCGGCGTCGTGGCTCGTGTAGGCCACTTCGAGCGTGATCGTGCGGTCGGTGCGCTTGAGCAGGCGATCCAACGCGGCGAACGAGACGAAGACCGCCGTCTGCTTCTGCACCAGGTCTTGGTTGATCCCGACGACGACCCACTCGGTCAGCGGCGCGTCGCCGCCCAGGTCGAGCGTGACCGTGTCGCCCAGGCCGATCCCCTCCGCCGCCGCCCACTTGCGATTGATTACGATGGCGTTGCTATCGTCGGATTGGAGCCAGCGGCCGGCCTGGAGGTTGGGGCGGTAGAACTGCGAGTCATCCGGCCCGGCCTGGACGAGCACCTGCA
>CAZYHE010000673.1:0-2856 GCA_964647225.1 uncultured Anaerolineales bacterium | reverse complement strand
AGGACGGTGAGGATGCCGATGATGCTGAGTGAACGCTTCATGCTCGATCTCCTTCCTGATGATAATGGGGTCACACGAAGAACGACTGACGACCATCTGTTGTCTCGCCGCCACCTCCTTTCGCAGGTGTGACCTGCAAATCTGCATCTGAGCCGGTTGTGCGCTGAGGAACTAATTTGCGCGATCAACATAGGTGATTATCACCTAGAGTGCGATGCTTGTCAAGCGCACGCATGCATATGTTGCTTTACCAGGGCTGCCTGTGGTTGATGAAGGTTAAGAAAACAAACCGGTAATCGTCTTTCCCGGCGCGCTGTGCGTCACGTGCGCCCGCCCGGCGATAAATCGACCGGGCTACCAGACAGCGCCCCGTAAACGGGGCTAGATCCGGCGCCGGCGCACTGTCCAGCCCGGTTCACCGGGCGCTGCTCGGTAGCACGAGCCATTTATGGTCGTGCGGGCGTGAGTTACGAGACACCTTGCCCATTACCGGAATCAATTATTAACGTTCTTCAGCCACCGGCGGCCCACCCCAGCCGGTATGGCTCAGCCTGGACCGGCGTCGTGACCACCGCCCCGTCCGCCGTGATGAGCACATTCACCTCGCTGCGCACCCCCAGATGGCCGAGATAGACCCCCGGCTCCACCGTCACGGCCAGCCCCGGCAGCAGGGCGCGAGTGTCGTGCGTCTCGAAATCGTCCAGGTTGACCGATGGCCCATGCGGGTGCTCGCGGCCCAGGCTGTGCCCCAGGCGGTGGCGGAACGCGACCCCATACCCGCGCGCCGAGATCAGGTCGCGGGCGGCGCGATCCACCTGCCAGCCCGCGGTCGCCGCCTTCGTGGTGAGCATCTGGATCGCGAGATCGCGGGCGTCGGCCACGGCCTGCCAGACGCGCAGATATTCGGCGGTCGGCTCGCCCGCGAAGCCCACCCAGGTGATGTCCGCCATCGGCCGGCCGGGCAGGCCGCCCCACACGTCCAGGATGACGCACATGCCCTCTTCCAACGTCCGGTTACTCGCCGGGTTGGGCGAATAGTGCCCATCGCTGGCGTGGCTGCCGAACGCCACGATCGGCGGGTGGTCGAACGCCAGCCCGGCCGCGGTGAGCTGGCGCACGACCGCTTCCTGTGCCTCCAGTTCCGTGACGGGCAGGCCCGCGGCCAGCCGGTCGGTGATCAGGCGGAAGCCGGCATCCTTGGCCGCGATGACCCCGGCCACCGCCTGCATATGCGCCTGCCGGTCGGCCTCATCCCAGGTGAAGAAGCCTTGCAGCAGGTCGCCGCTCGAGACGATCTCCACCCCGCATTCAGCCACGCGTTCGACCGTGCCGGCGTCCACGCAACTCACATAGGGCACCGCGCCGCGCGGGCTGATCTCCATCGCGATCCGCCCCGCGCCCGCCAGCGTCTCCCGCAGGGCGGCATCCAACTCCTGATGCGCGCTGAAGAGTTTGCGCCGGAGCGCGGGGTCAGGCAGCAGTTGCAGCCACGCGTTCTCCTCGATCCGGTGATGGATCAAGGTCGCCGCGCCGGCCGCGGGGACGAAGAGGAACCAGCGCCGCGTGAGCATCTCGCCGCGCATGTCGAGCAATTGCGCGGCAAAGGGGTTCAGCCCGCGGAAGTCGTAGATCAGCCAGCCGTCCAACCCGGAGCCTTGGAGAGCCGCTTGTAGACGAGTCAAGGCGGGGGATGTAGTCATAATCTGTCTTTTTCACTCCGAAATAATCGAGTTTGCAATCAGCCCCAGGTACAGCGTTCGCAGCCGGCGGGTCATCTCGCCGGCGCCGCCGTCCCCGATCGTGCGCCCATCTATGGTGATGACCGGCGTCAGTCCGCCGAACGTGCCCGTGACGAACGCTTCGTCGGCGGAGTAGACATCCACCAGTGAGAAGTCCCGCTCGAAGACCGGGATGCCGTTGCCGCGGCACAACTCGATGATCTTGCGGCGGGTGATCCCGTTCAGACAGTGCTGTCCGGTCGAGGTCCACACCTGCCCTTTGACCACGATGAAGAAATTCGTCGCATTGCAGGTGCTGACCGCGCCGTGAACATCCAGCATCAGCGCTTCGTCGGCCCCCGCCATGATCGCCTGGTTGAGCGCGATGATCTCATGCAGCTTGCTGTGGCAGTTCAGCTTTTGGTCGAGCGTGTCGGGCGGCGGGCGGCGGATCGTGGCGGTGAAAAGGCGCACGCCGTTCTCCCAGGCCGTCGGATTCGCCTGTTTGTGCTCGGCGATGATGACGAGGGTCGGCCCGCGCTTGGTCAGACGCGGGTCTTGGGAGGGCGTCTTCTTGACGCCACGCGTGACCATCAAGCGCACGTGGACGCCGTCGTGCATGTCATTGGCGCGCACCGTTTGGCGCAGCGCCGCGGCGACTTCCGCACGGCTCATGCCGATGTCCAGACCGATGGCCTTGGCGCCCTGAAACAGGCGATCCAGGTGTTCGTCCAAGAAGACGAACGTGTCGTGGTGCAGGCGCAACCCCTCCCAGACGCCATCGCCCAACAGAAAGCCGCTGTCGAAGACCGACACCGTGGCCTGGTTGCGCGGGACGAGTTCCCCGTTGACATAAACGAGCACCCGTTCATTGCGGTCGTCGGGGACGGAATCGTGGGTGCCGCGATAGGATGTGTTTGGCTGCTGCATGGCGATGACTTTCTCCGGGTTGGAGCCGATGGGCCGGGTAGCGGATGGATTGGGACGTCGGGCGTATGCCTGCCGCTCGACCAATTGGAGCGGCAGCGCAATCGTCAATCGGCGCGCAGGCGTGGATCGAGTGCGTCGCGCAGGCCATCGCCGAGCAGGTTGAAGCCGAGCACGGTGAGCATGATGGCGAGGCCGGGGAAGAGCAGCA
>CAZYHE010000672.1:0-2864 GCA_964647225.1 uncultured Anaerolineales bacterium | reverse complement strand
TGCTCTCACCGGCGGGGACGATTGCGGCGCCGCCTGCGCCGGGCAGCAGCGCGGCCATGCCGATTTCTGTGACCGTGGGGGCCGTGCCCACGGCGGCCTGTAGCTCGATCGCGAAATCATCTGCCAACGCCTCGGCCAGCTCGGCGGCCATCTCATAGCGCAGCGCATCCACCCAGACGTAGGCGGTCTTGCCGGCTGCCAGGCACGGCTTGACGCACACCTCGAAAACCTCCGTCTGGCGCAGACGC
Source organism: uncultured Anaerolineales bacterium (assembly GCA_964647225.1). Lineage (GTDB taxonomy): Bacteria > Chloroflexota > Anaerolineae > CG2-30-64-16 > CG2-30-64-16 > CAZYHE01. The sequence continues at coordinate 2,616 of CAZYHE010000672.1, read as the reverse complement.
TCAGCGATCTTGAATCCGCCCTCCTGATAGCTGCGCAGGAAGCGCTCGGCCAACGCGCCCCCGACCTGCATGTAGCGCTCCCTGGCCGTGGCCACCAGTTGCTCCAGCGTGTCGTGGCCGCCGCCGAGGTCGAAGTCGAAGGTGTGGCAACGGCGCTCCATGTGCCGATGATGGGTGTCGAGCAGGTGCCAGGGCGTGTTACATGTTGCGTAGTGCGTATTGCGTAGTGCGTCCCACAGGGCTGCTTCGCGATGCTGCGCACCGACATAGCAATCGAAGAGGGTGCGCACATCGGCGTCAGTCTCTTGCAGCGCCGTTTCGATGCGGTCGGCCTCAGCCAGGACTTGCCCGGCCGCCGCGATCAGCGCCCAGCGCGCCTGGACTTCGGGCTGACACTCGGCCCAGAAGCTCGATTGCCGGGCCAACGCAAGCCCGATCAGCGCATCCGTCGCCCCGGTGAGCAAGGCGCGCTCGACCTCAGCCTGCAAAGCGTGCTCAACTGCGGCGAAGGTCTCGACCTGCGCCACTTGACCGAGCGTGAACGTGACGGCGGCCAGGCCAAGCTGGTTCTCCACCTGCCCTGCCTGCGCCACGTAACTGTCACGCAGATCGCGGCGCAACCGCCACGTGCTGGCGACGGTGAGACACGCCGGCCGCGCCTGACCAGCGGCGGTCTTGACGGTGGCCAGGTGCGCGGGCAGCGCGCCGTGCAAGGCCGCCACCAGGTCGGTCGCCAGGACGTGGCGCGCCAGCCGCGGCCGCAGGTCTGCCGGCGTTTCATCCCCGGCCACTTCCAGGCCGAACGCCGGACCGAGCAAGGCCGACAGCTCGGGCATGGCGTGCTTGGCCGCGATTTCGCCGTCGAGGTCGCTGTTCGCCAGGAAGGCCAACGCGACTTCGTGGGCAAGTCCCGTGCCGAAGATGACCGACACGACGCCGCCTGGCCCCACACCGGCCAGCCGGTCCAGGTCTGCCAGGGTGAGCTTGCCGGCCTCCACCTGGCGCTCGATCTCGACCGCGCCCGCTTCGCCCAGGAGCGGCGCCAGCGCATGGCGCGCCACGATGGATAGCCGGGTGTTGCGGGATGGCGGCTGGGCGCCGGGCTTCAGCACGACACCGGCAACCTCCAGTTCGGCCAGGGCATTGTGCGTCTCGGCCGGGTCAAGCGGCACATAGACCACCAGCCGCGGCGGCTCCAGCCCGCCCAGCCGCGGCTCGACCTGGTCGCGCAGCGCGAAGAAGCTGTCGCCGTAGCGCAGAACGGTCGTCTCCGGCAACACCAGATCGGCGACAAGTCCGCGGTAGTCACCGGTCGGGTCGTACCAGACGACCAAACCATACTCAGCGACTTGTTTGCCGATCAACTTCCTGATGTGTTCAACTACCTCGCCCAAGCTGCCTCCTGACTTGTCCAGGTTGACTCACTCAGAGCGCGTCAGGCCCTGACAGAATCCCCTCATCCAAGGCCCACTTCACGAACAGCAGTCCCTTGAGTATCGCCAACTGCCGACCGCGAACTTGATCGGAGAAGCCAGGTTCGTGCTCGGCGGCCGTCACCCCAGGAAGGTCCACAGCAGCAAGAAGTGCCTGTTCAAGCCACTCCTTGCGCGCCACGCGCGCCAGAAGTTCGCCGGTGTCCGGATGTCGGTGCGGAAACCACCAGGGAACTCCGTCCTCATCCAGCGGACCCGCCTCTTCCAGGGTGTACATGGCGAGATAGCCGTGAGGGGGTCCCATCAGCATCTGTAATTCGTCAAGATCCATACCTCGCAATTCCGCTTCGAGATCCACGCCTGCGTCACTCCGTTTGCGCACTCGCGCTCCGCTCAAGTGCATTGCGCACGAAAGCCACATAATCAATGAAAGATGCTGTGACCCTCATCTGGCCACCCCCTTCGCCCTCAACTGCTGCCCCACCGCCGACCACGCATACTTCCCCGCCAGCAGCTCCTCCCAGGTTGCCTTCGCCTCTTTCCACGGGACCAGCTCCCACAGCGGTGCGATGTTCAGGATCACGCCGTCGTTGAGATCCGGCTCCAGGCGCAGATCGGCGGCGCGGCGGAGCTTGTCGCGGAAGTCGTGCAGCTCGGCCAGGAACGCCTCCTGGCGGTCGAGCTGCCGTTCGAGTTGCTTGGCCTCGCGACCGGCTGTGCCGGCCGTCGCGCGCTGGCCGCGCAGCCCTTCGAGCTTGCCTTCCTCCAGCCGGATCTTCGGCTCGACGTAGTTGACCAGCGCCTTGAATAGCAGGTCTTTGTCCAGCCGGTGGTAGTAGAGCCAGAGACCGTAACTCTTCTTGGACGACTGGAGCAGCCAGTAGATGGGGGCCTTGCGGCGGCTCTTGGAGTAGCGGCGGATGTGATCCAGCCAGAAGCCGCCCGCGGCGGGCTTGCGGAAGTAGTCGCGCAGCTCGCCGGCGCCGAGGACGGCGCACGCCTCCTGCTCGATCGCGCCGGCCCGCTCGCCCCACAGCAACTCCAGCACATCTCGCACGCGACGGACGATGTCGTCGGGGTGGTCGGGGTCGTCCACCAGGATGCCGTCCCAGTCAATACGCAAGGGGTACTCGGAGTCGGGGATGGTGGGCTGCGCCACGGCGCCGGACAGCGGCAGGGTGAT
>CAZYHE010000671.1:0-2869 GCA_964647225.1 uncultured Anaerolineales bacterium | reverse complement strand
TGCGCGGATTCAGCGACGAGTACGGGTCTTGGAAAATCAACTGCATGTTCTGGCGCAGCACGCGAAGCTGCCCCTCGTCCATCGTCGCGGCATCCACGCGGCCCAGCTTGCGGTCGTTGAACCAAATCTGCCCGGCCGTGGGATCGTAGGCGCGCAGGATCAGCCGGCCGATGGTGGTCTTGCCGCAACCGCTTTCGCCGACCAGTCCCAGCGTCTCCCCCTCGCGGACGAAGAGGTTAACGCCATCAACGGCTTTGACCGCCCCGACCTGGCGGGAAAAAAGGAAGCCTTTCTTGATCGGAAAATGCTTCTTCAGGCCGACAACTTCGAGGAGCTTGGGGTGGTCAATGATGGATTCTGGCATGGCTCGTATCCTGTTCTCAGTTGTGTACGCCGGCGTGTTCCAGCATGGCGATGAAATCATCGTACATCACGGCTTTGGGGAGGCGGCCGGCGACCCCCGCGCCGGCCACCGCGGCGTCCGGCAGATCATCGGGCGTGTCATCCAGCCCGGAGTAGAGAACAACCGGGATGTTGCGGGTGGCCGCGGCGGCGTGCAGGCCGTGCAGCAATTTGCGGCCGGCGGTCCCCGGCAATTCGACATCCAGAATAATCAAGGCCGGATGCGCCTGGTGCGCCAGGTCGAGCACGTCTTTGCCCTGGCACGCGCTGACCGTGCGGAACCCACTTTCTTCCGCATAACGCTGCAGCAGGTACGTGATATTCGGATCATGGGCGGCGATCATGATCGTCTGGGGCATCGAGCGCGACTCCGTGAAGCCCAAAGATAGGCAAAATGAAGTATAGCCGATCCCCGCCGCGCTGTCTTCTGTCTTTAGGACATCCAATCAAGATTTTGGAGCAAGATTCCGGCGCTGATAGTCGCGCGGCGACATGCCGGCCTCGCGACGGAAGGCGTCGGTGAAGTAGTTGCTGCTGGAGAAGCCCACCGCGCCCGCGATCTCGGTGATATTCTTCTCGCCGCGGGCCAACAACTGCTTGGCCCGCTTGACCCGATAGCGGTTCAGATAGGTGATCGGCGCCAGGGCCAGCTCCTGCTGGAAGCAGCGCGTCAGGTGGCGCGGGCTGACGCCGACATGCGCCGCCATATCTTCCCGCGAGACCGGCTCCGCGTAGTGCGCGTGGATGTAGGCCATCGCCTTGCGCACCATGCGCTGCGCCTCGCTGCCCAGCCGTTTGTTGCGTTCCAGCGCCTGGACGACGTGCGCCAACGTCTCATCGGCCGTGAAAAGCCCCTTCTGCAAGACGGCGGCCACCCCGCAGTTGAGCCGCGCCATCTCTGGCTCGGTCAACGCCTGCGCCGTCAGCACGATCACCGGGATGCACCGCAGCCGATCATCTTCCTGCATCGCGGCCAGCACCCCCAGCCCATCCAACTCCGGCATCATCAGATCCAGCAGCACCAATGCCGGCGGCGATCTCCGCATTATGTCGAGCGCCATCCGCCCATCGGCCGCCTGGCTGATCGGCCGGCCGTCGGGCAAAGCCGCCCGGACGACCTGCGCGTGCAACTCGCGGATGCCCGGATCGTCATCCACGATCAAAATGCTGCGCTTATCGTCGCTCCCCGCGTCTGCCAGCCCGTAACGCTGCAACGCCTGCGACAGGGCCGTGATCCCCAATGGTTTCGGGAGGTGGTCCAATGCCAGCATCGCGCCCGCGTCGGTCTCGGCCAGCGCGTAGAACAAGACCGGGAGATCCTGCGTCGCGGGGTTGCTCCGCAGGGTGTCAATCACCTGCCAGCCGCGCGCCGAAGGGGGCTGACAATCCAGCACGACGGCGCCTGGTGTCAGCGCCAACAACCGGCCAAGCCAGTCGGAATCCGCGCTGGCATCGAGCGCCTCGACCAGGAACCCCTCCCGCGCCAGGTAATCCGCCAGCCGTGCGCCGCTGCGGCTCGCCTGCGCGGTCACCAACACAACCACCTGCGCGGCTGCCTCAGCGGCGGCCGCGTCAGCCGGCACGGACGCGGCCAGCGTGGGCAGGGTGAAGTAGAAGGTCGAGCCGCCTTCCTCCGCGCCGGCCGAGCGGACGCCGATCGTCCCCTCATGCAGTTCCACCAGCTCCCGGCAGATCGCCAACCCGATCCCCAGGCCGCCATAGCCGCGCGTCGCGGTGCGTTCCGACTGCCGGAACTCATCGAAGATCGCTTCCTGCTCGGCGAGCGGCACCCCCAGCCCCGTGTCGCGGACATAGACAGTGAGCGCATCCGCCTCGGCGTCCGCGCCCAGGACGACCTGCCCGTGCGTGGTGAATTTCACCGCGTTCGTGATGAGGTTCAGGATCACCTGACGCAGCCGGGCCGGGTCGCCGCTCACCTTGGGCAATTGCTCCGGGATGTCGGCCCGCCAGGCCAGCCCTTTGCTGCGCGCCATCTCCTCGCCCACCAACGCCACCGCCTTGAGCACGGGCGCGAGATCGAGCGGCTCTTTCATCAGCCGCAACTGCCCCATCTGGCTGCGCGTGAGATCGAGCACATCGCGCACCAGGCCATCCAACTGCTGGGCGCTGACATGGATGCGCGCCAGGTCTTGACGATAGGGCGCGGGCAACGGCGGCCGCGCATCCCCCGTCCGTTCGCGCAGCATCATCTCGCTCAGGCCCACCAGCAGCACCAGCGGCGTGCGCAGTTCATGGCTGACCATCGAGAGGAAGCGGCTCTTCAGGCGGTCGGCCTCCTCAGCCAGCCAGCGCCCCTCTTGCGCCACCTGCTCGGCCGCGATGGCCTGCCGATAGAGCGCCTCGTTGCGCTCCGACAACATCACCGCTTTGAGCGTGACACTGATCTCCTCGCGCAGCACCTCGTAGATGTCCCCCGCCGACCGCTGCTCGAAGATGACCACGCCCA
>CAZYHE010000670.1:0-2872 GCA_964647225.1 uncultured Anaerolineales bacterium | reverse complement strand
GCAATTCAGGCATGGACGCTCCAGCCGGCTCAGGGCCACAGCCCGTCGAGCGGCGTGTTAGGGGGCAGTATTTGCAGCACGATCGGCCGGCCGCCCACCGCCTGGTAGACCAGTTGCCGGGACGCGTCCTGCTGTGTCACGTAGATCACGTGCCCCGCGCCGGCCCAACGCGGCTCGCTGGCGTTGACCGCTAGGCGCAGCGCCGCCGCATCCACCGCGCCGACGAATACCTGACCGCCATCTTCATACAAAAAGCGCCCGCCCTCGGCCGCCCAGGCCACGAAGCGGCCGCGCGCCAACGTCGCATAGAGCCGCGCTTGCGCACCGTCGGCGTTCGCCACGTAAAGCTCCTGCGGCCCGACCGTGTCACTCACCGGCCGGGTGTAGGCCAGGCGCGTGCCGTCGGGCGACCAGAAGACCTGCCGCGCCTCCAGGGTGGCGGCTGGCCGGACATCACCCGCGACCGATACCCGGGACAAGGCGAGCGTCTTCGCCCCCGTCTGGGGGAGCGCCAGCCAGAACCCGCTGCTATCGGGCAGCCAGCCGATTTGCACGTCATCGCCCGCCTGATCTGCCGACAGCGGGAAGCGCAACACAGCCCGCTCCCCTGCGCCGTCCGCGCCGATGAGCCACACGCGGCCTTCGCCCTGTTTGCCTGGTTCGTGACGCAGGAACGCGACCGTGGCCCCGTTCGGCGCAGCGACCGGCCGGAAGTTGACATCACTGCTTAGCACCAGTTTTCGTTGGCCCGATTCGACTTCGACCGCCCACAACTCGAGCGCGGGCGCGACATCCGGCGTCAGAGCCGCCGCGACGGCTGTCACAGCCAGCGTCCGCTTGCCCGGCAGCCATCGCACGTCCTGAATCCGCCACGCGGGACTGCCAGCGGGCGCTTCCTTATTGAGATCGCGCTCGGCCAGCAGCAATCGGGCCGCGCCGCCCGCCCACGGGACGCCCCACACCTCGGCGCCATCTTTCCCCGGCAGGCGATAGGCGATCCACGCGCGGTCGCCGGAGACAACCGGCGTCGCCAGGCCGTTGGCCTGGGTCGCCCGCCGCGCCCCCATTACACGATCTATCGTCCAGAGGTTGCCACCGGCTGCGTAGGCGAGCATGACTTCCGGGGCCAGTTCGGCGACTCCTGCCGCGTCCCTGACGGCGCTTGCCGGGTTGGTGTTGCTTTCCGCGGCGGTCACGCCTGCGCCGGATGCGCTGCGGGCCGCGGTTGCAGCCGCCGCGGCGGCTGCAAGGACAGCGGTTGGCGCGACTGTCGGCGCAGCCGCCAACGCGACCACTGCCTTTTCCGGCGTGGCCGGCGCTGGCGGTGCGGTCGGTTGGGCTGCGGCGGGCGGCGGTGCGGCCGGGGCTTGCGGCGCCTGACGGGTGGGGGTCGCCGCGGCCGCTTTTGCGATGGCCGGCGCGGATGTGGGCGACTGGATGGCCGGCGCGGCGGGTTGCGCGGCGATGGCCGGCGCGGCCGCCTTTTCGACGGCGGCCGTGGGTGCGGCCGGCCGCTCGACAGCGGCCGGCGCTACGGCGACAGCCGGCGCGGCGACGCGGGCCAACTCAAGGGTGGGCTGCCCGATCGGTCGCGTCACGAGGGTGGCTGCCATCACGGCAACCACCGCCACGGCGCTCACCGCGGCCAGGCCGCGGAGCATCCCACCGAGCCAGGCGGGCTGCGCCGCCGGCCGGCTCCGGCCGACCTGCACTTCGGCCAGGGTGAACGCGCGCGGCACGGGGATGCGCGGCAGCGCCTGTAACAGTGTGACGGTGTGGCGCAGTCCGGCCAACTCGTTGCGGCAGGCTGCGCACGCCTCCAGGTGCGCCTCGACGCGACGCCGCTCATCCGCGGTCGCCTGGGCATCCAGGTAAGCGGAGAGCAAATCGGCGTCTACATGCCCGCGCCGCGGGTTCCCAAGAGCGAAATTTATCTTCATATGCTTCACAGACGATACTGCGCAGGGAGAAGTTCCCTTTGCGATAGCAGCAGATCGCGCAGCCGGGCGCGCGCGCGGCTGAGCCGTGACTTGACGGTTCCCAGCGCGGTGTGCGTGGCGTCGGCGATTTCCTGGTAGTCCAACCCCTCGATGTCCGACAGAATGAGCGTGACCCGTTGATCGGGCGGCAACTGCTGGATGGCCGCCTGGATCGCCCCGGCCAACTCCTGCCGCACGACATAGGCGTCGGGCCGCTCGGCCGGATCAAGCCAGCGCACATCGTGATCCGGGTCCTCATCTTCTTCGCTTTCGAGGGAGCTGGTCGGCCGGCGCTTCCGGGCGCGCAGCGCGTCGTAGCAGGTGTTGGTGATGATGCGCAGCAGCCACGCCTTGAACGAGCCGCCGCGATATTGGCTCAACCGCTGAAAGGCCTTGATGAACCCATCCTGCGTCGCATCCGCGGCCGCGTCGGATTCATCCAGGATGCGATAGGCGACGTTGTAGGCCAGGCCCTGGTAGTGGAGGATGATCTGGTTGAAGGCCGGCAGGTCGCCGCGCAGCGCGGCAGCGATGAGGGCGGCTTCGTCGAATTCTGGCCGGCGCGGGGGCAGGGCCGCGCTGCGCATGTGCGAGCCGCCCCCCGCGCCCCATTCGTCATCGTTGGGGGGTGCAGCCAGCCACAGCCCGCTGGCCCGGCCCGCCCAGATGGCGAGGCTGGCCCATCCGCGCCCCGTCAGCGGCTCAAACATCAGCGCCATCAGCCCACCGGGAACCGGCATTGAAAATGGCCGTTGAGGCGTCATTGCGAGAGGCGTCATTGCGAGGAACGTCATTGCGAGGAGCGTCTTGTGCGACGAAGCAATCTCCTCCGAAGTGGGGGATTGCTTCGGCCCAAACCATGTCCTGAGCGGAGCCGAAGGAGACGGGCCTCG
>CAZYHE010000669.1:0-2878 GCA_964647225.1 uncultured Anaerolineales bacterium | reverse complement strand
GAGGCGCTGGTCGGGTTGGGCTGCGGGACAGATCCCCGGCTGGCGAACGCACTCGCGCTGATCCGCAGCAAGCAGGATGCGCAGGGGTGCTGGCCGCTGGAGTATGACTACGCCGGCAAGACGTGGAGCGACTTCGGGCCGAAGAAACAGCCGAACAAGTGGGTCACGCTGCGCGCGGCGCGGGTTCTACGCGTAGAGCACGATAACAACGGCGCTCAGTTGTCGAATTGCTGCCTTGAATCTACAATATGAACTGATTTCAAGCGATATCTGAATTGGGTGACCGGAGGGTGATCCTGATGTCTAAAGCACGAGTCTCAATTCCGCAAGTCGAAATTCAGGAATTCTGCCGACGCAACCAGATTCAATCATTGGCCCTCTTCGGCTCTGTCCTGCGCGCCGACTTTCGGTCGGACAGCGACATTGACATCCTGGTAGAGTTCCGACCTAAAGCCCGGGTGGGATTCCTGGCGATGGGCCGGATGCAACGCGAGCTGACCGCTTTGCTTCGGCGATCGGTAGATTTAGTGCCCAGGGATGGCCTGAAACCACTTATCCGAGATGCCGTCCTGGCAGACGCCGAGGTAGTCTATGCGGGATGAATGGCTATATCTCACCGATATCGTTGAAGCTGCCGCCGCCATCAGTCGCTTCATCTCGGGATTGACCGAGGATGACTGGATTGATGATGAGGTTAAGCAAGGCGCCGTGATGCACCGGCTCATCATCATCGGTGAAGCGGCGGCGCGGCTCCCCAAAGCCTTCCGTGAGCGTCATCCAGAGATTCAATGGGCTGACATCATCGGATTTCGCAACTTTGCTGTACATGCTTATTTCGCCGTGAGTTGGCCCATCGTCTGGGTCACCGCCAACGAAGATGTGCCAATGCTGGCTGAACAAGTCGCCGCAATCCTGGATGAGGAGAATCTCCACGGATGAGATGGACGATGCTCCGTGTCGTTTTGGGTGGTAGTTATGCCTGAACTCCCCGACCTTGAAGTGATCCGCCGCCATCTGGCCCCGCGGCTGGCGGATGTGACGATCACCGCGGCGCGCGTGGGCCGGCCCACGGTGCTGCGCAACCTGCTGGGCGGCGACCTGACCGAGCGGTTGACCGGCCGGCAGTTCCGCGGCGCGGATCGGCGAGGCAAGTTCCTGCTCCTCCCGCTCGATGACGGGACCACACTGGCGATCAACCCGATGCTGGCGGGCCGCATCCGCTACGGCGCGCCGCTGGGTCGGGATCGCACGCGGGACGCGCTGATCTTGACCCTGGCCGGCGGCCACGAGCTGCGCTATCACGACACAGCCGACATGGGCAAAGTCTATCTGGCCGCCGACCTGGCCGCTATCCCCACCTTCACCGAGCAAGGCCCGGAGGCGGATGATCCGGCGTTGACGTTGGCGGCTTTCCGGGAGCGGCTGCGCAAGCACAACGGCGAGATCAAGGGCATCCTGACCAACCAAGGCTTCCTCGCGGGGATCGGCAACGCTTACGCCGACGAAATCTGCTGGTGCGCGGCGATCTATCCCTTCCGCCGCCGCGCCGATCTTGCCCCGGAGGATGTGGCGCGGCTTTACGACGCGATGCGGAATGTGCTGGCGAAGGCCATCGAAACGCTCGCAGCGCGGGTGGGGGCTGCGATTGATGTCGAAATTCGGGATTTCCTGGCGGTACATGGTAAGCCCGGCCAACCCTGCCCGCGCTGCGGCGCAGCCATCAGCGAGGTGACGCTCGACCGCCGCTCGACGCACTTCTGCCGGGCGTGCCAGCCGGGCCTGATGACCGGCGGGCCGGGGCGGCAAGTCCCTGCGGGAAAGCACTAATCCAGACAGGATTTACAGGATTTCCAGGATTACATCCTGTGAATCCTGTAAATCCTGTCAAAACCCTATCGAGAATATGCGCAAATCACACGCTTCCCTCGCCTACCTGCTCGTCAACCTCTCCACCCTGCTCTGGGCCAGCAACATCACCCTCGGCCGCGCGCTGCGCGGGCAGGTGGGGCCGATGACGCTCACCGCGGTGCGCGTGACGGTCGCCGGGCTGCTCTTCCTGGCGCTCATCCGCCGCCTGCCCCCGGCCGAGCGCCGGCCCGGTCGCGATTGGCCGGGGCTGCTGGGCATGGCGCTGACCGGTGTCTTTGCGTTCCCGGTGCTGCTCTATCTCTCGCTCCGCTTCACCACGGCCAGCAACGCCTCGCTGATCAACGGCGCCGGCCCGCTGATGACGGCCGTGCTGGCTGCGCTCATCCTACGCGAGCGGCTGCGCGGCCAGCAGGCGCTCGGCGCGCTCATCTCGCTGGCGGGCGTCTTCCTTATCATCAGCGGCGGCGGGCTGATGCTGGCCGGGTCAGCGCCCAACGCGGGCGACCTGCTGATGGTTGGCAACGTGATGCTGTGGAGCCTCTACTCGGTGCTGGCGCGGATCGCCACGCGAGGGCGCAGCGTTATCTCGGCCACCGCATTCTCGACATGGCTGGCGCTGCCGTTCCTCTATCCCGCGATGCTGTACGAGTGGCAGTCGGCGCCCCCGGCGTTCACCCCCGCGCTCGGGCTGACGCTGCTCTACATCGGCGTCTTCCCCGCGTTCATCGCGTTCCTGGCCTGGAACGAAGGGGTGCGCCGGGCCGGGCCGTCGGGCGCGATGGCCTTCTACAACATGCTGCCGGTCTACGGCGCGCTCCTCGGCACCCTCTTCCTGGGCGAAACGCTCGGAACGGGGCAGATCGCGGGCGGCGCGCTGGTCATCGGCGGCGGTTTGATCGGAGCAGATCTATGGAAATCCGTATCGAAAGTTTACTCGAAGGCGCGCGGCGCGCGGCCGGAACGGTCGTCGTAATTGACGTGTTCCGGGCGTTCACGACTGCGGCCGTGG
>CAZYHE010000668.1:0-2884 GCA_964647225.1 uncultured Anaerolineales bacterium | reverse complement strand
CGGAGGCGATCATGGACACATTCCCATCCGACTGGCTGGAGCGACAAACCGCGCTCTCGTTGGATCGGCTCTTGTCGCGGCTGCGCGACCGATGGTTTCGACCGTCCGCCGGCGCGGATGAGGCCGCCTGGCGCGCTTTCGAGGCGCGGCTGGTCGCGGGCTTCCCGCGGCTGTTCGGGCTGTTGATGCAGCTTTACGGCGGCCGCTACGACTTCTTCTATCACCTGGAGCAGATCCTGGAAACGGTCGCCGGCATGTGGCTGGCCCGGCCGGCCGAGCTTAAGGCGCTCGATGCCGCGCGGGAGGCGAATCGCGCCTGGTTCCAGTCGGAGAAGATGCTCGGCGGGGTGTGCTATGTGGATTTGTTCGGGAGCAACCTGGCGGGCATCCGGGCGAAGCTGCCCTACTTCCAGGAGTTGGGGCTGACCTACCTGCACCTGATGCCCCTTTTCGCTTGCCCGGCCGGCGAGAACGATGGCGGCTATGCCGTCAGCTCGTACCGCGAGGTACACCCGGCGCTCGGCTCGCTGGCCGAGCTTTCCGCGCTGGCCGGCGAGTTCCGCGCCGCGGGGATCAGCCTGGTGGTGGATTTCATCTTCAATCACACATCGAACGAGCACGACTGGGCCTGCCGCGCCCTGGCCGGGGAGGCCGAGTATCAGGACTACTACTATATGTTCCCCGACCGGACGATGCCGGATGCGTATGAACGCGACCTGCGGGAAATCTTCCCGGACGTGCGGCCCGGCAGCTTCACCTACATCCCGCAAATCCACCGGTGGGTCTGGACCACCTTCCACAGCTACCAGTGGGATCTCAACTACAGCAACCCGGCCGTCTTTCGGGCCATGCTGGAGGAGATGCTGCGGCTGGCGAACGCCGGCATCGAGGTGTTGCGGCTGGACGCGGTGGCTTTTATCTGGAAGAAGCTGGGCACGAGCTGCGAGAACCTGCCGGAGGCGCACCTGCTGATCCAGGCCTTCAACGCGCTGGCGGCCATCGCGGCGCCCGCGCTCCTGTTCAAGTCCGAGGCCATCGTCCACCCCGACGAGGTCGCGAAGTACATCGCGCCGGGGGAGTGCCAGCTTTCCTACAACCCGCTCCTGATGGCGCTGCTCTGGGAGTCGCTGGCGACGCGCGAGGTCAAGCTGCTCCAGCACTCGATGCACGAACGTTTCAAGCTCACGGCGGGATGCGCCTGGGTCAACTACGTGCGCTGCCACGATGACATCGGCTGGACCTTCGATGATGGCAACGCGGCGGAGATGGGGATCAACGGGTTCGGCCACCGGCAATTCCTGAACGCGTTCTACACCGGCCGCTTTGCGGGCAGCTTTGCGCGCGGCCTGCCGTTCCAGGAGAACCCGCGCACGGGTGATTGCCGCATCTCTGGGACGTGCGCATCGCTGGCCGGGCTGGAGCAGGCGCTGCGCGAGGAAACTGCGGGGGAGGCGGAGTTGGCTGTGCGGCGCATCCACCTGATCCACAGCGTCATCCTTTCCATCGGCGGCATCCCGCTGATCTACCTGGGCGACGAGATCGGCATGTTGAACGACTACAGCTATCGGAACGACCCCGCGAAGGCCGGCGACAGCCGATGGGTGCATCGCCCCTTCGCCGACTGGGCACGCAGCGCCCGGCGCGAGACACCTGGGACGATTGAGCATCAGGTCAACAGTGGGCTGCGCCGTCTGATCGCCGCGCGGCGGGAGACGCCGGCCTTCGCGGGCAGCCAGATGGCCGTCGTGGACGCGGGCAACTCGCACGTCTTCGGCTATCTGCGCCAGCACGCGGGCGCGCGCATCCTGATCCTGGCGAATTTCTCGGAGGGCGAGCAGCGGGTCGCGGCCAACACCGTGCGCAATCACGGTTTGAGCTATGCCTTCCGCGACCTGGTGAGCGGCCAAGCCATCTCGCTGCGCGGCGACCTGACCCTGGCGCCCTATCAATTCTTCTGGCTGGAGGCCATCGAGACGACATGAACGAACCGATTTCGCAGGCTGCTTTCACCCTCTCCGCTTTCGGGGACGAGATCGTGGTGGATTTCGAGGATCAGCTCCGTTGTTTGCAGGAGCTAAAGGTCGGCTGGCTCGATCTGCGCGCGGCGTGGGGTGTCGGGGTGCTGCACCTGGACGACGAGATGGTCGCCCGCGTGCATCATCTGTGCCACGAGTACGGCATCCGGGTCGCCTGCATCGGCAGCCCGGTCGGCAAATCGCCCATCGCCAACCCGCTGGAGATCGAGCTGGCGAACCTGGCGCGCATCTTCCGCATCGCCGAGCGTGTGGGCACGCGCATGATCCGTGTCTTCTCCTTCTATCCACCGAAAGGCACGCCGGAGTCCGGTTTCGACGCCTATGTGGACGAGTCGGCGGCCCGGCTGCGGCAGATGGCTGAACTGGCGAAGCGCGACGGCTTCCGCCTGGTGCTGGAGAACGAGAAGGGGATCGTGGGCGACACCGTGGCGCGCTGCCACGCGCTGCTGACCGCCGTCGGCCCCGCCGATCTCGGCTTTGCGTGGGACACCGCCAACTTCATCCAGGTGGGCGAGGCGCGGCTGGTCGAGCGGGGCTGGCCGCTGCTCGGCCCCGCCATCGAGCACGTCCACGTCAAGGACGCGTTCCTCGACAGCCACAAGGTGTGCGTGGCCGGCGCGGGGGACGGCCAGGTGCGCGAGTTGTTGGCGGCGTTGCGGGATCGGCCCTACCGGGGCTTCCTCGCGCTGGAGCCGCACCTCACGATCGCCGGCCATTCCAGCGGCTTCAGCGGCCCGGATGGCATGGCGCTGGCGGTGGCGGCGCTGCGCGGGGTGATGGCGGAGGTGGGGTGCGCGGAGTTGTGATCCCTGGCCGCCCGGTGTACAATGTAGCCACATCGTTGGCTA
>CAZYHE010000667.1:1808-2888 GCA_964647225.1 uncultured Anaerolineales bacterium | reverse complement strand
CCTGTTTCCTTGTCTACCCGCTTTCCAGCCGGAGGAACCATGAAAGCAGCCATCATCGAGAAACCCGGCGAGCTGATCGTCCGGGAGATCCACGAACCCGCCATCGGCGACTACGACGCGCTGTGCGAAATCCTTTACGGCGCAACCTGCACGGGAACTGACAGCCACCTGATCCATGGCCGCTTCCCGTGGGGGCCGATCCCCTACCCCACCGTGCTCGGCCACGAGAGCGTCGGCCGGGTGATCGCGCTGGGGGCAAAGGTGCGCAACTATCGGATCGGCGACCTGGTGACGCGAGTGGGGACGCCGGCCTCGCCCCGCGGCGAGTATGGCTCGAACTGGGGCGGCTTCGCCGAGCTGGGCATCGCGCGCGATCATTGGGCGATGCAGGCCGCGGGGCTGCCCGAAGCTCAGTGGAAGGGGTCGCGCTGGAACCAGGTCTTGCCGCCCCACTTCGATCCGGCCGCGGCGACCATGCTGACCACCTGGCGCGAGACGCTGAGCTACCTCACGCGCATGGGGCTGAAGGCGGGCGATTCGCTGTTGGTCGTCGGTTCAGGCGGGGTCGGGTTGGGCTTCGCCACGTTCGGCGCGCTGTTGGGCGCGGCGCGCGTGGCCGTGCTCGGCAACGTCCGCCGCGTCGGGGTCGCGCACGATATCGGCGTCAGCGATTTCTTCGACTATCGGGATGAAAGCGCCCTCGATGCCATGCGCGCGGCATTCCCCGCGGGCTTCGACTGCATCGTGGACTCGGTCGGCCAGCGCGACTCGCTCAACGCGGTGTTGCCCGTCCTCAAGCCCCGCGGAACCGCGACCATCTATGGCATTGACGAGTTTCACGCGCAACGGATCAATCCAGGACGCGTGCGCGGGGGCTTCACCTACTACAACGGCGGCTACGACGAGGCCGAGACGCATCAACGCGTCGTCGAGATGGCGCTGCAAGGCAAGCTGGACGCGCGCCACTGGCTGAACCTGGATAGCCCATTCCCGTTGGATGACATTGCGGAAGCCTTCGCCGCGCTCGAACGCCGTGAGTTGGTGAAGGCGCTGATCCAGGTCAAAAGCCATTGACAGGAT
>CAZYHE010000667.1:0-1708 GCA_964647225.1 uncultured Anaerolineales bacterium | reverse complement strand
AATCCTGTCAATCCTGTCCGGGTTTGGTCTGGCGACTAGACAGAGGAATTATCATCCATGAACGAGAAGGCAGATATCCTGGTCATCCATGCCCATCTCTTCACCCTGACCGGCAGCGGTGTGGGGTACATCGCCGATGGCGCGGTGGCGATCCAGGGCCGGCGGATCGCCGCGGTCGGCCTGACGGCGGAACTGGTCGGCCGATTTGCCGCTGCCGAAACGTTGGACGCGACCGACTGCGCCGTCCTGCCCGGCCTGATTGACGCGCACATGCACACCCCCTGGGCGATTGCCCGCGGGGTAGCGCAGGACGTGGCGCACTGGATGCAGAAGGCACTGGCCCCCTACTCGCGCCATCTGACCGCCGAGGCTGCGCTGGCCGGGGTGAAGCTCAACGTGATCGAGGCGCTCAAGGCTGGCACGACGACCATGGTGGATTACACGCGGCCGATCCCTGGCTGGGCCGAGTTCTTCGTGCAGGCCGGCGTGCGCGGCCGGCTGACTCCCAACATCAATGCCTTGCCGCCGGGCGGGATGGCCGGCTGGAAGATCGGCGATCTCTATCCGTTCGACCTGGACGAGGGGCAGCGCCAGATTGACGAGGCGGTGGCGTTTGCGCACGACTGGCACGGCGCGGCCGAGGGCCGGATCACCGTCATGCTCGGCCCGCAGGCGCCCGACATGCTCCCAAAGGATCAACTGCTCCAGGTCAAACGGCTGGCCGAACGCGACGGGCTGATGATCCACATGCATGTGGCGCAGGGCGACCGGGAGATCAACCAGATGGTCAAACGCTTCGGCCAGCGGACGCCGGCCTTCCTGGCCGACCTGGGCTACCTGGACGACCAACTGCTGGCCGTCCACCTGACCGAAGCAACCGACGAGGAAGCAGCGATGATCGCCCGCAGCGGCGCAGGGCTGGCGCTCTGCTCCGGCAGCATCGGCATCATTGACGGCATCGTCCCGCCCAGCCACGCGTTCCGCCAGGCCGGCGGCAAGGTGGCGCTCGGCTCCGATCAGGCCGCGGGCAACAACTGCAACAACATCTTCAACGAGATGAAGCTGACCGCGCTCTTCAACAAGATCAAATACCGCGACCCGACGGTCATGCCCGCGTGGGACGTGCTGCGCATGGCGACGATCGAGGGCGCGCACGCCATCGGTCTTGGGGACGAGATCGGCTCGCTCGAAGCGGGCAAACAGGCCGACCTGATCGTCGTGGATTTGACCGCGCCCAACCTCTCCCCGGTGCTGGACGCGCCGGTGCGCAACATCGTGCCGAACCTGGTCTACGCCGGCAGCGGGCACGAGGTGACGACGGTCATCATTGCCGGCCGCGTCGTGGTGGCCGATGGCCGCGTGCTCACCGCCGACGAAGCCGCGATCCGGGCCGAGGCGCAGGCGCAGGCGGAAGCGCTCGCCCGCCGCGTCGCCGCCGACCCGGTGCATCGAGAGATGGCGCTGATGCAAGCGATGGCGGCCGGGCAGTTGTAGAAAGCGATCGGGAGTAGAGAACCGCAAAGGCGCAAAGGACGCGAAGTTTTGCTGCTTTCAAACACCCTACGGTAAACGACTCAGATAACTGGAGGGCAAATGGATATTGAGACCATTGGTAAGGATATAGTGGATGCAGCGATCAAAGTGCATCGAGCGTTGGGGCCAGGGTTGCTTGAGTCGGCCTACCAGCATTGTCTGGCCTATGAGCTTC
>CAZYHE010000666.1:0-2895 GCA_964647225.1 uncultured Anaerolineales bacterium | reverse complement strand
AGGCCAAGGCTACGTCCACCGCTTCGGCCCTGACCTGGCGCGGCCGCACGAGGAGGTGGTGCTGCGCGACGTGCTGCGGGCGTCCCTGGCCGGCCGCTACCCCGACCTGCCTCCCGCCAGCCTGGACGAGGCCGTGGCGCAGATCAGCCGGCCCGCGGGCGCGGACACGCTGCGCCGCAACATGGCGTTTCACCAGATGCTCGTCCGCGGTCTGGAGCTGAAGGTCGAGTTCCCCGCTGGCCGCGTCGAGCACCGCCTGATCTACGCGGTGGACTGGGAGCAGCCGGCGGCCAACAATTTCAACGTCGTCAACCAGTTGCCCGTCCACGGCCAGAACGACCGCCGGCCCGACCTCGTCCTCTACGTCAACGGCCTGCCGCTGGTGGTGTTCGAGCTGAAAAACCCGTACTCCGAAAAGCCCACCGTCGCCGAGGCGCTGAACCAGGTGCGCCACTACACCCACGAAATCCCGCAACTCTTCGACTTCAACGCGCTGGTCGTCGTCTCCGACGGCATCACCACCCTGCACGGCATGTGGCCCGCGCCCGACGAGTGGTTCGCACCGTGGAAGTCCATCCACGGCCGCGCGGTCGAGCCGAACACCACCGGCAGCATGAAGGCGCTGGTCGAAGGGCTGCTGCCACAAGATCGCTTGCTGGAATACATCCGCGACTTCATCGTCTTCGAGGTCGTCAACGAGAAGATCACCAAGAAGGGCGCCCGCTACCACCAGTTCTTCGCGGTGCGGCTGGCCGCGACGAAGGCCATCGAGACCTACCGCAAGCGGGTGACGCTGGGCCTGGCCGCGGCCGACCGGCGGCTGGGCGTCATCTGGCACACCACCGGGTCGGGCAAGTCCCTCTCGATGGCGTTCCTGGTGGCGAAGCTGCGCCGCGCGCCGGAGCTGGAGAACCCCACCTTCGTCATCGAGGTGGATCGCAACGACCTGGACGATCAGCTCCACGACCAGTTCGTGGCCGCCCGCTCACTGGTGGGCGATGTGGTGCAGGCGGAGAGCGTGGATCACCTGCGCGCCCTGCTGGCGACCGAAGGCGGCGAGGTGATCTTCACCACCATCGAGAAGTTCCAGCTCAAGCGCGACCGGGACGAGACGGAGCATCCGCTGCTCTCGCCGCGGGCCAACGTCATCCTGATCGCCGACGAGGCGCACCGCTCGCAGTACGGCTTTGCGGGTGGCTTCGCGCGTGCGGTCAACCGGGCGCTGCCCAACGCGCTGCGCCTCGGCTTCACCGGCACGCCCGTCAGCCTGGCTGGGGCCGACACGGTCGAGGTCTTCGGCGATGTCATCCACACCTACGACATCGGCCAGTCACAAGACGACGGCGCGACCGTGCCCATCTACTACGAGCCGCGGCAGGTCAAGCTGCACCTGACGAAACGCGATATTGACGCCGCGCTGCGCGAAATCGTAGGGGCAGGTCTCATCTCTGACCCAGCCGAGGCAACCGGAGCGGGTGCAAGACCTGCCCCTCCAGACCTGGAACGGCGCAAGGGCCGGTGGGCTGCGCTGGCGGCCGTCGCCCGCACGAAAGCGCGCGTGGACGCCCTGGCCGCCGACCTGCTGGCGCACTTCCTGGCCCGGACCGCCACCCTCCAGGGCAAGGCGCTGATCGTCTGCATGGAGCGGGAGAACTGCGTGCGGCTCTACGAGGCGCTGACCGCCCTGCCGGGCTGCCCCGAGGCCAAGATCGTCATGACCGGCAACCTGGGCGAAGACCCGCCGGAGTGGAGCGAGCGCGGCTACCTGACCACCAAGGCCGGGCGCGATGAGATCAAGCGGCGCATGGTGAAACCTGACGACCCGCTGGCGCTGGTCATCGTCTGCGACATGTGGCTCACCGGCACCGACATCCCCTGCCTGCACACCCTCTACGTGGACAAGCCGATGCAGGGCCACAACATGATCCAGGCGATCTCGCGCGTCAACCGGGTGTTCCGGGACAAGCCGGCGGGCCTGATCGTGGACTACATCGGCATCGGCGATCAACTGCGGGAGGCGACGGCGCAGTACACCCAGGGCGGCGGCCAGGGCGAGATCGCGCCCGGCATCGCCGAGGCGGCCGTCCCGCTCTTCCTGGCCGAGTTGGCGGCCATCCGAACGACCTTACCATCAGGCCACGACTTCGGCGGCTGGCGGCGGCTGAGCCGGATCGCGCTGGAAGACCGCTACGCGCTGGCCTACGGCTGCCTGGCCGACGACGCGGCGCGGCGCGACGCGTTCCTGCAGGCCGAAGCGCGGCTCTCCTCCGCGTTCCTGCTGGTCAAGCACCTGGACGACTATCACGGCTACGCCGACGAGGTGATCTTCTATCAGCGCGTGCGTAACGAGATCAACAAAGCGGTGGCCGGCCGGAAACCGCCGCGCGATGTGGAACGCGCAGTGCGCGACCTGGTGGACGACAGCATCGCGCCGGAAGGCGTGGTGGACATCTTCCAGGCCGCCGGCATCGCGCGCCCCGATATCTCGATCCTGGACGAAGCCTTCCTCCAGACCTTCAAGGATCGGCCTCACGAAAACCTGCGGCTGGCGCTGCTCCAACGGCTGGTGGAGGATGAGATCCTGGCGCGCCGCCGGCGCAACCTGGCGCGGGCGCGCTCATTCCAGGCGTTGCTCGAAGCGACCCTCCAGAAGTATCACAACCGGCTGATTGATGCGGCCGAGGTCGTGCGGGTCATGCTCCAAATCCGCCGCGAGATGGCAGCCGACGAAGGCCGAGCCAGGGCGCTCGGCTTGAGCGAGGAAGAGTTGGCCTTCTACGACGCCGTGGCGCAGAACTTCATCAGCCTCTACGACCAGGCGTTCCTGGCGGGCCTGATCCACGACGTGGTGGCGACGATCAAACGCAACCTGAAGGTAGACTGGACCGAACCGCA
>CAZYHE010000665.1:0-2900 GCA_964647225.1 uncultured Anaerolineales bacterium | reverse complement strand
CTGCGCCTCGATGATCCGGCGACCAGCTTGCAGTTGATTCGCCGCTCCGAAGACGGGCTGCACCTCGCCTTTCGCCAGCTTCATGCCGGCATCCCGGTGGACCCGGCACAACTGGTGGTGAACCTCGATGTGGAGGGCGTGGTGGGCCTGGCCGGCAACTATGCGCCCGCCATCACCCTGCCGCACACGCCGACCGTGAGCAGCACCGACGCCGCGGCGGTGGCGCTGGCCGCCCGCGGCCCCGCGGCCGAGCTTACCGGCGACACCCAACTGCGCTACTTTGCGGCGGCGCTGCTGGGCCTGGCGGACGAACCCGTGCGGCTGGCCTGGCTGGTGAATCTCAGCGACGCAGCCGCGCCCTATTCGGTCTATGTGGACGCGCACACCGGCGCGGTGCTCCTGGCCCTGCCCCAGCACGCCCAGGAGTTCGAGCTAGACTTGCAGAGTGGGAAGAACCGCTCGATCTTCGAGATGTGTACCTTCGGCAGCAACATTGGCAAGTTCGCCTTACCACCCGACAGCGTCAATGCCACCGATTTCTTCCGGCGGGTGTATGATTTCTGGCGCGGGAACTTCAATCGCGACTCATACGACGATGACGGCGAAGAGATGCAGGTGGATATCCACGCCAACTTCGGCATTGGCGGCGTCAATGCCCAATATATGGGCGGCGCGTGCGATGCCTTTCAGTTCAGCGAGGGGATGACGACGCTGGACATCGTGGGGCACGAATTCACCCACGCCGTGGACAACAGCGAGGGCGATCTCGACTATTTTGCGCAGTCCGGCGCGCTGGACGAGAGCTTTGCCGACATCTTCGGCTATTTCGTGGACCCGGATGATTGGCAGATGGGTGAAGGCTCGGCCCTCGGTGTCATGCGGGATCTGAGCAACCCGCCGGCCTTCGGCCACCCCGACCATGTGCTGGCCAGCGTCAGCGGGGATCGGGTGGGGCTGCGCACGGTGCTGGCCAGTGAAAGTGACCCGCCCGACAACGCCTACGTGCATACCAACAGCGGCATCCACAACAAAGCCGCCTATCTGCTGATCAACGGCGGCGTCTTTGGCGGCTACACCGTGCGCGGCATCGGTGCGACCAAGGCGCGCGCCCTCTTCTATAATGTGCTGACGGGGCGGCTCTGGAGCAGTGCGCAACTCATAGATGCGCGCAACGCCGCCGTGGACGCGGCGCGCGCCTTCGTCTTTTATGCACAATTACCGTTTTCACCCATTCCCGGTTTCGGCTTCACTGCCGCCGATGTCTGTAGTGTGCGCACGGCCTATGCGGCGGTCGGGCTGGGCTGGGGCGATGCCAATTGCGACGGCATCGAAGACGCGCCCAATCTGCTCGATCCGGATGCCGATGGCGTGCCCGACGCGCGCGACAACTGTCCAATCGCGCCCAACCCGACTCAGACCGACACCGATCGGGATGGCCTGGGCGACGCGTGCGATCCCGACGATGACAACGACGGCCGGCTCGACGCGCAGGACAACTGCCCCCGCGTCGCCAACGCGGATCAGCGCGACTGGAATGCCAACGGGATCGGCGACGCCTGCGAAGACAGTGATCGCGATGGGATCGTGGACGCTTTGGACAACTGCAAGGCCATTCCCAACAGCGACCAGAAAGACTGGGATCTGGATAAGGTGGGCAACGCCTGTGACCCGGACATAGATGGCGACAGCATTGACAATCAGGGCGACAACTGTCCGATCAGGTTCAACCCCGATCAGGAGGATCTGACCGAAACGCAGCTTGGCGGGGCAGCCGACGGCGTGGGCGACGCCTGCGACCTCTGCCCCGCCGACTTCTCGCCGGGTAACGGCGACCTGGATGGGGACGGGATCGGCGACGTCTGCGACGGGGACATGGACGGCGACGGCGTCGCCAACGACGACGACAACTGCAGCAAAGACTACAACCCGGATCAGTTCAACCCGGATGGCGACCTCT
Organism: uncultured Anaerolineales bacterium; assembly: GCA_964647225.1. Classification (GTDB taxonomy): domain Bacteria; phylum Chloroflexota; class Anaerolineae; order CG2-30-64-16; family CG2-30-64-16; genus CAZYHE01. Next base: position 943 of record CAZYHE010000665.1, on the reverse strand, counting down.
ACGGCGCGGCGTGCGATGACGACGACTTCGCCGGCATTCTCGACCGGCCCTGGGAAGTGGTCGTGACCAAGGGCTTCGAGCGTTTCCCGATCCCGGTCTGCGCCAACTGCCCGGCCGCGCCCTATCTGCAACCCGGCTTCGAGACGGTGATCAACCTCCAGTTGCCGCCCGATTATCAGGCGCGCGTCCTGGACACCGAGGGCAACGTGCTCAGCAAGGGCCAGGCCAACGGCGCGGGGCAGACCTTGCGCTTCAACCCGGCGCCCTACGCCCGCGCGAGCACGGTTCGGCGGCAACAGGCGGCGCAAAGCGGGGGCCAGCCGGCGGCCGCCATCAGCAGCACCCGCGCCGACATGACGCGCTACTACCTGCAAATCATCCCGCCCCAGGGTCAGCCGCCGGCCCAACCCTTGCGGCTGGGCGGCACCCTGGCCGAGCAGATCCAGGCGCCGACGCCGCGGCTCGTTTACCTGCCGTTGGTCATGCGATAATCAGCGACGCCAAAGCAGGCGGGACAAAGAGCAGCCCAGAGGAGCCACCCATGCCGCGCATCTTCGCCGTCCTGATCATCACCGCCATCCTGTTGGCCGCCTGTGGCGGCCAACCCACGCGCGCTGCCACGGAAGCGCCCGAAGCGCCAGCGGCCGCCGCGCCGACGGTCAGTGTGCCGTCGCGCACCGCTGCGGCCGCGACGGGGTTGCAGGCGGCCGGCGATCACCCGCGTCTCTGGCTCACCGCGGCCGATCTGCCCCGCCTGCGCGCCTGGGCAACCGAGGGCAACCCGCTCTATCGCGATGGCTTGGCGCTGCTGGCCGAGCGCGCCAAACAGGAGATGGACGAGAAGCGCGTCCCCGATCAGGACTGCGGCAATGTGGGCTATGAGGAATATCCCACGGAATCCTACGCCGAGCTTTTTGCGTTTCTCTCGTTGATCGAGAACGAC
>CAZYHE010000664.1:0-2901 GCA_964647225.1 uncultured Anaerolineales bacterium | reverse complement strand
TGATCTGGTGCTACCACGGCCCGTCGCCGATCCGTTCGGCCTTCAAGCGCAAGCACGACACGATCCTCGTCTACACCCGCTCGGCCGACTACTTCTTCGACGCGGACGCCGTGCGCGTGCCGTATGACCCGACCACGGTGAAGACGTTCGCCAGCAGCCCCAAGGCGGGGTTCGGCAAGATACCCGATCTGGCGCGCGGCAAAGTGCCGGAGGATTGGTGGTACTTCCCGGTCGTGGCGCGGATTCACAGCGAACGGGTCGGCTACGAGACGCAAAAACCGACGGCGCTCCTGGCGCGCATCATCAAGGCATCGAGCCGGCCCGGCGACCTGGTGGGAGATTTCTTTGCCGGGTCGGGCACCACCGGCGTCGTTGCGGCCCGATTGGACCGCAACGCGCTCCTGGCGGATCGGAATCCGGTGGCGGTCGAGAAGACGCTCCTGCGGCTGGCCGAACTAAGCCCCCGGCCGCAGGTACGGCTCTGGCGCTACTTCAAGACCGTGGAAGGGTAGCGTAGCCCCTTGCGGGCGTTCGAGACGGGCACAAGGCCCTACGCTACTGGTCGAGCAGTCGGGTGGTGCTGCCGTCGCGCAGCCGCCGCGTCAGGGCGAGATCGGGCAGCCGCAGGATCGAAATCTCCGACAAAGTCAAAATCGCGCAGCCATCCTCCAGGTGTCCGCCGTAGCACGTCCCGTCGCCCAGCATCAGGCTGATGTGTACGTGCGGCTCATAATTCGCGATAATCCCGCTGAACCCGACGATCTCGATCGGCCCGGCCAGGTCAACGAACTTATCCTGGGGCGGCATCGTGTTCGTCACGACCCAATGAATGCGCCCCCGCGTCAGGCTCCCCAGCCCGGTTAGCACCACGCCCGTGTGAATATCGGCCTCTTTCGCGACCTGCCGCAGGCTCTCCAGGAGCAGGTCATCGTGCCCCAGGGAGACGATCACCACCCCGCGCTCCCGGCTCTCGAACCACTTTAGTAAACTCACTTCGCCACCTCCTGCGTTTTCGACATCAGCCTCGAAATCCTCTTTGTACCCCAATTATATCACAACTGATGACGCATCAATCGCGTTTCATCGCTGACGCGCTGTCCCCGCGCAGGTGGATCATTCGGCGAGACCCGTCGGCCGGAAGCGCAACTGGCCCGGCAGCCAGCCCGGCGAGTAGTCGAAATTGACCTCGTTCATGGTCAACAGGACGATCTCCGCACCCGATGGGGTCATCCGGAAGATTTCGCTGTGGCCGCTGCCCGGCCGATAGCCGGCGAAGACGATCCAATTCGCGGCGCTGCCCGACCCCCAGGCGGGGCTTTCAGGACGATACGTCCGCGAGATGAGCGGCGTGATGCTCGAGCCGTCGGCGGCCATCTTGTAGAGCGTCTGCTCGGCGCGACTGCCCCAGAAGACGATGGCGCTGCCATCCGCCGACCAGACCGGCCCCGCATCGCCGTTGATGTTGACCGTCAGACGCCGCACATCGCTGCCGTCCGCAGCCATGCTGAAGATTTCCGGGTTCGGGCCGACCCGATTCGATTGGAAGGCGATGCGGCCCGTAGCCCGCGACCAATTCGGGTTGGTATCTTCGGCGGCGTCGAACGTCAGCCGCGTGACGCGGCCATCCGCCAGCCGCAAAGCCAGGATCTCCCAGTTGCCGTGCCGATTGGAAGCGAACGCGATCTGCGCGCCGTCGCCCGACCACGTGGGCCGGATATCATCCCACGACCCGAGGGTGAGCTGCCGGGCGTTGTGCCCGTCCCGGTTCATCAGCCAGAGATGTTGCCCGCCGTCGGCGCCCAGCCGCGTGTAGGCGATCCACCCGCCGTCGGGCGAGCCGGCCGGCGACACCTCGCTGGCATCCGCGGTGAAGGTCAAGCGGATTTGCTCCCGCCCGTCCGGCAACATGCGATACAACTCGCTGTTGCCGTCCCGATTGCTGCCGAAAAGCACCAGCGGCGGCGCAACATCCTGGATGGCGGTCAGCGCATCCCCCGCGCCGCTGGTCACGTAGACGACATTTTCCAACCCATCCAGGGCGATCCCTTCCTCCGCGCCCGCCGGCACCGGGATCGTCGTCACCGGCGCCCAGTCGAGCGTGCGGTAGACCTGCACCTGGTCGCCGCAGGCGATGTAGAGATGGCCGGTGCGCGGGTTGACCGCCACTACGAACGGCTCTCGGTCGAGGCTGATCGCGCCGAGGGTCGTCCCGGCCGCCGTGTCAATCACCGTGACGGTGTGCGCGCTGCCCCGGTTCGCCACGTAGAGCCGCCGGCTGGTCGGGTCGAACGCCAGCCCATACGGCGCGGCGATGCCGGTGTAGTTGCCGACTGCGTCGCCATCCCGGAGGCGCAGCACCTCGTTCGCGCCGTGCAGCGAGAGATACACGTCGTTGCTCGCCGGATCGCCCGCGAACAACGACGGCTGCCCCCCGACCGCGATGACCCGCAGGACCGCCCGCGTGGCCGCGTCGAACACCGTGACGGTGTCATCGCTGAAATTGGCGATATAGCCGAACCCGCCCCGCACGATCACGCCATCGGGCTGAAGGCCGGCGGGAATCTGCCCCACCACGCTTGCCGTGGCAGGATTGACCACCGACACATTGGCCGTCTGGCGGTTTGCCACCGCGACCAGCCCGCTCGTGCCGATCAGCGCGACCCCGTTCGGCCCGGTCGCGTCCGCGCTCAAGGTGATTTGTGACGACAGCGCCAGCGGATCCGTGTTGACCACTCCCAACGCGCGGCCGGTGTGGTCTGCGCCGTGAAACGCAACGTAGGCCGCGCCGCCGGACGCATCGAGCGCGATGCCGTGCGGATGGCTGCCCGCGGGCAGGCTCAGCGACGCGATCAGCCACGGCGTCGGCCAGGGGCCTGGCGCGGCTGTAGGCACGACGGTCGG
>CAZYHE010000663.1:0-2903 GCA_964647225.1 uncultured Anaerolineales bacterium | reverse complement strand
TCGAGTTCATCAGCGCCAACCCGACCGGGCCGCTGCACATGGGCTCGGCGCGCAATGCGATATTGGGCGATGCGCTGGCGAACGTGATGGCCGCCGCCGGCTATGTCGTCCAGCGCGAATACTATGTGAACGATGCCGGCACGCAGATGCGCACCTTCGCCGACACCCTCTACCGGCGCTATCGCCAGCAGTTCGGCCAGGACGCGCCCCTGGAAAGCCATCATTACCAGGGCGCGTATATGGTGGATCTTGCCCAGGAGGTCGTGGCGGAGCATGGCGATCGGTTCCTGGCTTTGTCCGCCGATGACGCCATCGCGGCGCTCAGCGAGATCGGCCTGGCGAAGGTCCTGGCGAGCGTTCGCGCCTCGGCCGAGAAGCTGCGCATCCACTTCGACCGCTGGTATTCCGAGCGCAGTCTCTACGAGCCGGGCGGCGCGTTCGATTATGTGCTGGGCAAACTGCGGGAGGCCGGTGCGATGGCCGCGCGCGACGGCGCCGAATGGCTGCTCACCAGCCAGTTCGGTTCGGATCGCGACGAGGTCGTGATCCGGTCGAGCGGCCAGCCGGGTTACTACGCGTCGGACATCGCCTATCACTACGACAAATTCGTCCGCCGCGGCTTCGACCGCGTCATTGATGTGTGGGCCGTGGATCACCAGAACCAGGCGCGGCGGATGCCCCACCTGATGGCCGCGCTCGGCCTCGATCCCGGCCGGTTGACGATCGTTCTGTACGACCTGGTGCGGCTTTATCGAGACGGCCAGGAGGTCAAGCTGTCCAAGCGGTCGGGCGATATCGTCACGGTGGATGAGGTGGTGGATGAGGTGGGCGCCGACGCCGTGCGGTTCCTGCTGTTGACCCGGTCGAACCAGTCGGTGATGGACTTCGATCTGAACCTGGCGGTCAAGCAGAAGGATGACAATCCGGTCTATTATGTTCAATACGGCCACGCCCGGATGGCGGGCATCCTCCGCAAGGCCGGCGAGCGCGGCTTCCCCCGCGAGCGATGGGCGGATGGCGATCTGGGGTTACTCGTCCATGAGCGCGAGCAGGCCCTGCTCCGCCGGATGCTCGATCTCGAAGAGGTGATCGAGAACGCCGCGCTGACCTGCGCGCCGCACACCCTGGCATTTTACGCGATAGATCTGGCGCGGACCTTTCACGACTTCTACGGGGACTGCCCGGTGATTTCAGATGAACGCGTCGAGCCGGCCCTGTCGTGCGCACGACTGCGGTTGGTCGCGGCGACCAAGTCTGTGTTTGCGCGCGTGTTGGGCTTGATGGGTGTCAGCGCGCCGGATTCCATGTGAATGTGACGCCGCCCCTCGGCAGGCGATTCCCTGATGGGTTATTCGTTGACACGGAGAGGTTGAATATGAATGCAAGATCGGCGCTTTGGCGGTTGTTTCTGCCACTTCTACTCGTGCTGCCTGCCATGGTTGCCTGCGGCGGTTTCCAAATCCGGGTGACGCCGGCCGCATCTCCTTCACCGCAGGCCAATCGCGCGGCCGCGGCGGCCACGCGCACGCCGGCCCCGCCCCCCACGGCCACGGTCGCGCCCACGCGGCCGCCCACTGCGACGCCGTCCGTCACACCGACGCCGGTTGCCGGCTTGGCGCCCGGCAAATCGGCCCGCGTCTCCGCGAGCGGAGGCGTCAACATGCGCGATAAGCCGAATTCGGCGGCCAAGCTGCTCGGCCGGCTTGCGCCGGATATCACGGTCAGTATCAAGGACGGGCCGACCAACGCCGATGGTTTCACGTGGTGGCTGGTGGACGATGGCTCGGGCAATGTCGGCTGGGTGGCGGCCGGCACCAAGGATGATCCGTGGCTGGCGCCCGAAAAAGGCAGCGCCGCCGTGGCCGGCGGCGGTAAGCTCGTCAACCGCGCGGTGCGGCTGGGCGATCGCGTGCAGGTGACAACGCAAGAGGGCAAGATGCTCACTCTGCGTGAGGTGGCCGGCACGAGCAGCGCGCCCACGGCGCGCGCCCTGACCGGGACGCAATTCACCGTGCGCAGTGGCCCAGTGCGCCAGGACGGCTATCTGTGGTGGGAATTGGAAGGCGAACAGGTCAAAGGGTGGGGGGCCGAGGGGGAAGAGGGAGATCGGTGGCTGACCCCGGTGGAACAATGATGAATGCGGAATGATGAATGATGAATGCACGAGTCGTATGACCGGGTGTCCGGTTCATCATTCATCATTCATCGTTCATCACTCACCATTCAAAACTTTGGCCCCGTTGGGGGATCGTCACGCTCGCCATGCCCTCGGTCTCCAGTTTATCCCCCAGGATGGACTGGGCGGCTGGCTCGCCATGCACGAGGAAGGTCCGTTTGAGTTGGCTGCGGTTGAAGGAGCGCGCCCAGGTCAACAGTTCGGCCTGATCGGCGTGCGCGCTGAAGCCATCCAGGGAGACGACCTGCGCCCGCACCCGGAACTCTTCGCCCAGGATTTTCACCGGGCTTTCGCGATCCGCGATGCGCCGGCCCAGGGTGTTTTCCGCTTGATACCCCACGAACAAGATCGTGTTGTCCGCATCCTCGATGGTATTCTTCAGGTGGTGTAGAATCCGCCCGTTTTCCGCCATGCCGCTGGCGCTGATGATCACGGCCGGCTCCGTCAGGTAGTTCAACTGCTTGCTGCGCGTGGCGTCACGCACATACTCGATCTGGGGCGAGTCGAACGGGTTGGGCCGGCGCTCTTCCACGAGAAACGCCCGCACCTCCTCATCCCACTCCTCAGGGTGCATCCTGAACACCTCGGTCGCGCTCACCGCCAGGGGGCTATCCACAAAGACCGGGATGGGCGGGATGTCGCCATCGGCTTCCAACTCGTTGAGCGCAAACACGAGCTCCTGTGTGCGGCCCACCGCGAACGCGGGGATGATCACCCGGCCGCGGCG
>CAZYHE010000662.1:492-2906 GCA_964647225.1 uncultured Anaerolineales bacterium | reverse complement strand
GGCCGCAGGACGGGATGATGGTGTTGAGCGAGTTGGTGGACTGGAAGAACGGGTAACGCGCGTAGAGACGTTGCACGCAACGTCTCTACGCGCCGGTGCCTATCCCCACCGCAAGATCGCGAAATCCCCCGCGCCGACCGCCAGCTTGAAGCGGCACACGCCGTCCTCGCGCTTGAGCTTGATCTTCGCGTCGTGGTGCAGCTCGCGTACGATCTTGGCATCGCCGAAGAGCGCCTCTGGCCCGCGCACCCGCACGATCTGTTCGCCGCTCTGGTTGGTGATGAAGAGCAGCCGCTTGTCGCCCGCCGGGCCGCTGCGCCATTGGATCGGCTGCTCGCCGCACACTTCCAGGTCGGGCAGGCCGCCGGCCGCGCCGATGAACTGCGCCAGGAAGCGCTCGAACCCCTCGTAGCGCGCCTCGGCGTACTTCTTGCCGAGGAAGGTCCCCAGCGCGATGACCGTCCCCTTGCCAATCTTCCGGCTCGTGGCGAGAGCGTGTCCGGCGTCGTCGCAGGCCAGGATGTCCGCGCCCGTGGCGTCGAGCGGGGTGATCCAGATCGCCGGCCGCAGGTCGTAGCCATCTTTTTTGTGCGCGATCCGGAATTCCTCGATCTTGAGCGGCCGCCGGCCCAGGTCTTCGATCCCCAGCGCCGCGGCCAGGGGGCGTTCGGCCGCGGGATAGCGGTAGATGCCCTGTTCCGTGTAGGCGCCGGCCTCGCTCTCCACCAGCACCGTCCCGCCGCCCCGGACGAAGTCGGCGATGGGACCGGCGGCCGCGTCGGGCACGGCCAGCGGGAAGGGCACGATCAACGCCTTCAAGCCCGCCAACGCATCGAGATGGCTGCTTTCGACGACCGTGTACGGGATTTGCAGATGCTCGAACGCGGTCAGATAGCCGACCACGCTGTCGCGGGCGCGCGCCGCCACGCCATCCTGCGCCCATTCCAAGTTGTAGCCGTTCGGGTCGAACAGCACGCCGACCTTCGCCGGGTCGGGCTTGTACGTCTCCAGCAGCGCGTTGTGCTCCCGGAGGATGCCGCCGGTCTGCTTCATCAGCGCGATGCGTTCGTCGGCCAGGCCATCGCGGCCCGCCAGCCCGTAGCCCGATGACTCGCGGCCGAAGAATTCATCGCGCCAGCACCAGAAGATCACTGCTTTCGCGCCGCGACCGAAGCCGTTCCACACCCACCGCTGCTGCGGCTTCGCTTCCACCGAGGGCCGCACATCGAATCCCTGCCGCGCTGATCCCCCTTGCAACTCGGAGATCCACACCGTCTTGTCGCCCGCAGCCGCGCGGGTGCATTCCACGCGCACGCCGAAATCGGCGTCGGACATGGCGAACCAGAAGGGGAAGTGCGAGCAGCCGACGCTGTCGAGCGGTTTGACCAGGTCCCAGTCGTTGCCGCGGTTGATGGCGTGGTTTTCGGCGTCACCGGCCATGTGCGCCGAGGGCTGTGCGCCGTGCCCGGTGACGATGTGGTGCGGATCGGCCCGCTTGATGATCTCCGCCCGGAAGCGCATGTGCTCGGCGGCCCGCCACTGGAGGAACTTCTCGAATTCCATCATCTCGGTGTAGGGGCGCTTCGGCAGCTTGCCGGGCATCACGTCGGCCCAATCGCAATAGCGCCGTTTCCAGGCCACGTTCAGGCCATTGAGACCGCCGTACTTCGCATCCAGCCAGCCCCGGAACGCGCCCAACGTGTGCGGGCAGAAGCAGACCAGCCCGTCGGCCTGGACGTTCCAGCGCAGCTCGTTCCAGATGTCCCAGCCCGCCAGGTTCGGCGCATCGGCGTAGCGGTTGCCGACCGCCTCCAGAAACGCGCCCATCCGGCGCAACACTTCCGGGTTATCGGTGCAGCCGCCCGGCGTCAGCCCCTGGTGCGCCTCGCCCCGGTTGGTCGAGATGACCTGCCGGCCCATGTGGTCAATCATGTGGGCGTCGGGGATCACGCGGTGGATCCAGGGTGGGTGCAGTTCGGCGATGGAGCTGAGCACGACCCCCAGCCCGCGCTTGCCGGCTTCTTCCACCAACTCGTCATAATCATCGAAGACGAAGTCGCCCGGCTCCGGCTCCACCCAGCTCCAGAGCACCCAGAGCTGGACGGCGTTCAGCCCGGCGGCCTTCATGCCGTCCAGGTCTTCCTTCCATTAGCGCCGTTCCGGGAACGGCGGCCGATAGTATTGTGCGGCGAGGATCATGGTGAAAACTCCTTGGGTACATTGGTTTTTGGGGTATGATCTTGAACCCCGAGAGGTTGGCCCTCACCCGGGCGGCACGTGACCTCCATCTGAGTACGGTTTGGAGACGTGATATTGGGTTCAGCGGGAGGCGCGATTTCGACCGGCTGCTGGGGCTGTCTGTCGTTCCTGAACAGATGCACGATATCGTGTGCTAAAGCGTTGAGAAGTAGACT
>CAZYHE010000662.1:0-482 GCA_964647225.1 uncultured Anaerolineales bacterium | reverse complement strand
TGTGCAGGGAGGATCATGGTGTTCGCTCCGGTGGTCAGTAGTCAGTGATCAGTTATCAGTCGTCAGTTTGCGGAACGCCTCGGCTGGCCCGTAGGGCGCCAGGCCCACCGTGATGTAGGGATTGATGGCGCTGTCGTTCTCACGATAGGCGAAGCGCCACATGCGGCCGCACAGCTCGCGCTTGACCGGCTCATAGGCAGGGTCGGCGGCCAGGTTGCGCATCTCGTGCGGGTCAACCCGCAGATCGTACAACTCGTCCCGGTCGAAGCCGTTGAAGACGTACTTGAAGTCGCGCGTCATCACCGAGCGTTGGGTGTAGTACAACTCGACGCCGTTGCACTGCGTGTGGATCTCGTCGCGCCAGGCGGGAGGCCGCTCGCCAGCCAGGAAGGGCAGCAGACTGGCGCCGGTCACGGGCCGCGTGCGGTTGCTGAGCTGGCCGAAGCACCCTTCGACAGGCTCAGGGCGCGTGCGGTCGCTGA
>CAZYHE010000661.1:0-2923 GCA_964647225.1 uncultured Anaerolineales bacterium | reverse complement strand
TATCCTGGATTGCAATCAGATCCCGGTCTTCCTGCACAGCGCACCGTCCTCCATGATAGCTTCAAGGGCATTGTCGCGTCGTAACCTGAGACGAAGCTGAGAAACAACTGAATTATAGCACCGAGTTCTGAAAACTTGATGAGGACGTGCGTCAAACGCCGGGGAAATGGAGGCGAAAATCAGGCGGGATACCCTGTAGCGCCGGATGGCATCCGGCGCTACAAGCTATTCTCACGGCAGCCGATTGAACCACAACAACGACAGCGCCCCCGCGATGAGCGACAGCACGGCTGCCGCGCCGGTGAAGAGGGCGGTGATCTCGGTCTCCTGCTTGCGGTCAAAGCGGGACTCATACCAAATGCGCAGTTCTCGACCACCAGCATAGCCCCACGTCCAGGAATTCAACCCGAGCGCCTTTTGCGAAGCAATCTCAGCTATGTGGGGTCGCATACTACGCTCCTCGCAATGACGCGCCCCCAAACGGAAACTCACTCACCCAACTTTGCGAGGATGCCAGGGTTATGCTAACATGAACCTCGCCCGTTGTTTGCGATCTGCCATGCAATCTCGCAACACAGAGAGGATCCGACCGCCACATGACCGCCACCACCCGCCCGCTCTTCAATGACCGCCGCGAGATCACCGGCTGGGCGATGTATGATTGGGCCAACAGCGCCTTCAGCACCACCGTCGTCACCGTCTTTCTCGGCCCGTTCCTGACCGCCATCACCAAGACCGCCGCCGACGCCCAGGGTCTCGTCTACCTGTTCGGCACGCCGATCCGCTATGATTCTTTCTTCACCTACTGCATTTCGGCGTCGGTGCTGCTCCAGGTGACGTTCCTCCCGATCCTCGGCGCGCTGGCCGACTACTCGCACCTGCGCAAACGGCTGATGCAGCTCTTTTGCGTGATCGGGTCGCTGGCAACCTTTGCGATGTTCCTGCTCCAGCCGGGTCTGCATTGGCTGGGCGGCGGGCTGTTCCTGATCGCCAACCTGGCGTTCGGCGCCAGCATGGTCTTCTACAATTCCTACCTGCCAAACATCGCCAGCCCCGACCAGCGCGACCGCGTCTCGTCCTTCGGCTGGGCCATGGGCTACCTGGGCGGCGGGCTGCTCCTGCTGCTCAACCTGCTGTTGTATCTCTTCTCCGACAGCCTGGGGCTGGGCGGCGACACGGTGGCGCGCATCAGCCTGGCCTCGGCCGGCCTCTGGTGGCTCGGCTTCTCGTTCATCACCTTCGCCACCCTGCGCTCGCGCCACGCGGTGCAGCCATTGCCCCCCGGCGACAATTACTTCTCGATCGGGTTCAAGCAGCTCAGCCGGCTCATGGATGTGCCGGTCGCGCTGGTCACGACCCTGATGCTGCTGCCGCTGGCGATCCCGGTCTTCGTCATCCTCGGCCTGCCGGTGGGCGTCATCCTGGCGCCGGCCCTGGGGCCGGTCTCGGTGCTCGTCATCTTCATCATTCGCAAGGCGCGCACGCTGCCCGAAGCGATGAAGTACCTGGCCGCATATCTGCTCTACAACGACGGCGTCCAGACCGTGATCGCCGTCTCCGCGATCTTCGCCTCGGTCGAGTTGAAGATGTCCTCCACCAACCTGATCCTGGTGATCCTGATGATCCAGTTCGTGGCATTCATCGGCGCGCTGGGGTTTGGCCGGCTGGCGGGGCGGTTCGGCGCCAAACGCACCATCATCTTCTCCCTGGTCATCTGGAGCCTGGTGGCGGTTTACGCCTACGGCGGGATGCAGAGCACGGCCACGGTGCTGGGCATAGAGCAGCGCCAACTCGAGTTCTGGCTGCTTGGCTTCGTGATCGCGCTCGTGCTCGGCGGCAGCCAGGCGCTCTCCCGCAGCCTCTTTGCGCAGATGATCCCGCAGGATCAGGAGGCGGAATTCTACAGCTTCTACGAGATCAGCGAGCGCGGCACCTCGTGGATGGGAACGTTCACCTTCGGCCTGGTCAACCAGCTTTTCGGCAGCCTGCGGCTGGGCATCCTGTCGGTGATCATCTTCTTCATCGCCGGCCTGATCTTGTTGCCGCTCGTGAACGTGCCGAAGGCCATCGCCGAGGCGCAGGGCGGGGCGAAAAACGCCGCGCCGCCGATAAAAGTGTAGTGCTCAATATGGATGAAGACACGCTCCTGTACGCGGTGGAAACCAGCCCCTTCTTGATCCCGGAGCTGGCTGAACGCGTCGCGCGGCTGTGGGTGCCGGGGATCCTCGGGCGGATCACCAGCGATTCGGACGCGTTCGCCAACATGGTCGGCGCGGCGACGCTGACCGCGGAGGACGCCGACGAGACGATCTGGCAGGTGTGCGACATCTTCGCCGGCGAGCACAAGGAGTTCGGCTGGCTCGTCGGCCCGCTCTCCACCCCGGTTGACCTGCCCGACCGCCTGCTGCAAGCCGGCCTGGTGAAGACGACCGGGCTGGCTGGCATGGTTCATACCGATCTCGGCCGCGACATCGCCACCAATCCAGCCGTGTATATCCACGAAGCGACCGGCGATGACCTGGAGCTGGCCGTCCAAACCCTGGCCGACGCGATGGGCATCTCACCCGATCGCACGCGGGCGATGACCGAAGCCCTCTTCCTCAGCCCGGAACCGATCGCGCGCCGCGTCTACCTGGCGTTTGTGGATGGGGTCGAGTATCCTGTGGCGACCGCCGGCATGATCTACGTGCCCGACCAGCCCATCGCGCTCCTGCTTTCGGCCGCCACGCGGGAAGATTTCCGCGGGTATGGCATCTACACGAGCCTGATGGCGCGGCGGCTGGCCGATGCCCGGCAGGACGGCATCGAAGCCGCGGTCATCCAGGCCGTGCGCGCCACCTCTGCGCCGATCTGCCGCAAGCTCGGCTTCACCGAGATCGCCAGCCTGGAGCTGTTCACCGGGTATCCCGAAGAGGAAGGGTGG
>CAZYHE010000660.1:0-2927 GCA_964647225.1 uncultured Anaerolineales bacterium | reverse complement strand
GAAGTCGTTGCCGCAGAAGATATTCATGTCGCAGAGGCAGCATGAAACTCCTGCTAACACAACACATCGCGGCAGTGCAGGAGCGGATCGCGCGCGCGGCGCGGCGGGTCGGCCGCGATCCGGCCGAGGTCACGCTGGTCGCGGTGAGCAAGACCCACGGGGCCGACGCGGTCGTGGCGGCCTATGCGGCCGGGCTGCGCGTCTTCGGCGAAAACCGGGTGGAGGAGGCCGCGCCCAAGGCCCAGGCCGTGGCCGCGCTGCTCGGCGGGCCGCAGGGGGCCAGCGGCATCGCCTGGCACATGATCGGCCACCTGCAAACCCGCAAGGCCGAGGAGGTCTTGCCCTGGGCGAGCGTCGTGCATTCGGTGGACTCGGTCAAACTCGCCGCCCGCTTGAGCCGCTTTGCCGCCGCCGCAGGCCGCGAGGTCGCCATCCTCCTGGAAGTCAACGTTTCGGGCGAGGCCAGCAAGTACGGCTTCATCCCGGCCGCGCTGCCGGCCGCGGTCGAAGCCATCGCGGCCTTGCCCAGCCTCCGCCTGCAAGGGTTGATGACGATGGCGCCCATCGTGCCCGACCCGGCGGACGCGCGGCCGGTGTTCGCCGGCCTGCGCCGCCTGCGCGATGACCTCATCCGACGCTTCCCGGCCGTGGATTGGCGCCACCTGTCCATGGGGATGACGGACGATTTCGAGGTCGCCATCGAGGAAGGCGCGACGATCGTGCGCATCGGCCGGGCAATTTTCGGCGAAAAAACGTAGAGATCAGACAGGAGAACAACGATATCATGCTAAACAACACCCCCCTCGCCTTCGTGGGTTCCGGCGTCATGGGCGAAGCGATGATCCGTGGCATTTTGACCCAACGCCTGCTCGAACCGGAGGCGATCACGACCAGCGATCCGCTGGCCGACCGGCTGCAAGTTTTGCACGACCGCTACGGCGTCCGCACGACCACTAATAATCTGGCCGCGGTGAAAAGCGCCAAGATCACGATCCTAAGCATCAAGCCGCAGAGTATCCCCAAGGTGCTGCCGGAAATCAGGGAGGTGATCGGCGCGGACGATCTGGTCGTCAGCATCGTGGCCGGCGTCACGATCAACCGGCTGAAGCGCGGGCTTGGCGTGGAGCGGATCGTCCGGGCCATGCCGAACACGCCCGGCCAGGTGGGGCAGGGGATGACCGTGTGGACCGCCACGCACGCGGTGGATGAGACCGGCCGCCGCCAGGCGCAGACGATCCTGGGCGCGCTGGGCAAAGAGTTGTTCGTGGACGACGAAGGCTACCTGGACATGGCGACCGCGCTCAGCGGCACCGGCCCGGCCTACGTCTTCATGTTCATGGAAGCGCTGATTGACGCCGGCGTACACATGGGGTTCAGCCGGCGGATCGCGCAGGAATTGGTGTATCAGACCATCGAGGGTTCGGTGGCAATCGCGCGCGCCAGCAGCACGCACCCCACCGAACTGCGCAACCAGGTCACATCGCCCGGCGGCACCACCGCCGAGGCGCTTTACCAATTGGAGAAGGGCGGCTTCCGCACGGTCATTTCCAAGGCCATCTGGGCCGCCTATCAGCGCTCTCGTGCGCTGGGAGAGATGGGGGACAAGTGAGCTACGCTTTCATCGGCATTCTGAATCTGGTTTTCGACATCCTGATCTTTCTGATCTTCGTGGATGTCATCGGGAGTTGGATCCAGATGCTCCGTGTCCAGCTTCCCGACGTCGTCTATCGGCTGCTCCACATGGTGCATTCGATCGTCGCGCCGATCATGGCGCCGGTGCGCCGCATCATCCCGCCCATCGGCGGCCTGGACCTCTCCCCGATCGTGACACTCATCGGGTTGCAGGTGATCCAGCGATTACTGATTTCGGTGCTGTACGGCCTGCGCTGAGGTGTCCGCCGCGAACGGCTGAAACCTTGAGGTAGCCGGTCAAGGCTCAAATGATCGGTTCGTAGTGGCGACTTTAGTCGCTCGTCTTATCGCTACCGGCGCTTTTGCACCACAGCCGGTCAGGAGTCCTATGATGACAGAGTTGCAGAGTCGTTTTACCGCGTTCCTGGCAGTCAGTGTGATGGTTGGGTTGTTGCTGGCCGGCTGCGCAGAACTGCCGGCCTCGCCTCCGCCGGGCAGCGCGCCGGTTTCGCCGACGAAGCCGGCGTCGCCCCAACCTATCACACCCCCACCGGCCACCGTCGCGCCGACCGCCGGCCCGGCCGATTCGGAGGTCGTCAGCAAGGCCAAGAGCGACCTGGCGAAGCGCATGGGCGTGGCGGTCGCCGACATCAAAACGCGTTCGGTCGAAGCGGTCAACTGGCCGGACGCCAGCCTGGGCTGCCCGCAGCCCGACATGATGTACGCCCAGGTCGTGACGCCGGGCCAGCGGATCGTGTTGGAAACCGGCGGCCAGACGTATGAATATCACAGCGGCGGGGCGAACGTCGTGTTCTGCCCGCCCCAGAAGAAGTAGCAATGAACACCCACCGGCTGATTCCCGCGCTCCTGCTCCTGGTGTTACTCACCTCCGTCTGGCCGGCCGCGGGAGCAGCCGGCCCACCTGATCCCTTCGGCTCCGCTCAGGACAGGCCCGCCAGCCGCCGGCCGCCAGACACGCCCGCGCCGGCCGCGGCCCCCATCATGCTGCCCCCAGACGCCGGCCGCGTTCACCCCGCCTTGCGCCGGGCGCTGGCTGAAGCCGCGGCCGACGACTATCTGCCGATCATCATCGAGTGGCCGCGCGCCGCCGAGCTTCCGGCCCAGGCCGCCGCCGCGCCCGACCGCCTGGCGCAGCGCCGCCAGGTGATCGCCGCGCTGCAAGCCGACACAGCGCGGCAAACTGCACCGTTGGTTGCGTTGCTGGCAGACGCATCGGCGGCCGGTCAGGCGCGCGCTGTGCGCGCCTTCTGGATCAGCCCGGTGATCGCGCTCCA
>CAZYHE010000659.1:1161-2933 GCA_964647225.1 uncultured Anaerolineales bacterium | reverse complement strand
GGGCCACCACCCGGCTTGGGCGCGGCGGTCGGCGCCGGCGGCCGCGCGGCGTCCCGGCTGAGCTGATCGCGGCCGCCCTGGGTCAGCGCCAACTGCGGCTCCTGTACGAGGAACGACGTGTAGGGCGTGACGATGCCGTAGCGAGTGCTGAGCGCCACGATCTCCTTCACCAATTCGTCCTTCGGCCCCGAAAGGCGGACTTGCGCCAGCAGATAGCCGATCTTCCGCTGCGCCCAGAGCCGGGCGATGAAATCGTCGCCCCCGCGCGCCGCGAAGGTTGCGCCGTAGCTGTAGGTCTGCGGCTGATTATTGACCAGGCCGGAGAGCTTGATGGTCGCGGCGCCGCCCTGGCGGTAGCGCCCGGCGACGACCAACTGGCTGCCCACAAACAGGTCGGGCAGGGGGTAGGGATAGAGATCCTCTGTGCGCACGCCTGAGATTTCGAGCTTGACATCCACCAGCACGGGCGCGCTGATCCGGGCATAGAAGCCGGACACCGTTTCATCAATCTTCTCGCCAGGCCGGACATAGGCGCTGGCCCCGCGCAGGCTCGAACTAAGTTGATCGAGCAGGACGGTGTCCACGTCGTTGCCGACGCCAAAGGCGAACAGGCGCACCGATTTCGCTGCGCTCCGCGTGACGTTGTCGAGGATGCGATCCGGGTCTTTCTCGCCGATGGTCGGCAATCCGTCCGTCAGGAAGATCACGACGGTCGGCCGCGCCGGATCGGCCCCGGCGACCGCCTCGAGCAAAGCCCGGTTGATGTCGGTGCTGCCCTGGGCGGTGAGCCGGCGGATGAACTCGCGGCCCTCGTCGCGGCGGCCCACCCCCACCGGCCGCTCCGCAAAGAGGCGGGTGGCGGTGTTGAATGAGACGAAGTTGAAGCGATCTCCCTCGCCCAGGTGATCGAGCACATAGAGACCGGCCGCTTTGGCCTGCACCAGCTTCTCGCCATCCATGCTGCCCGACGTGTCGAGCACGATGACCACATCCTTGTCCACGGTTTGCCCGGCGCGGCCCTCGATGGGTGGGGTCACCAGCAGCAGGAAGAAGCCATCCTCGTCAAAGGGCTTATAGCTCAATACGTTGGCAGCCACGGCGTCGGTGGACACGCTGAAATAGAGGTCGAAGTCGCGGTCGGGCCGGACGTTCCGGGCGGCATAGCCGATCGTGGCCCGGCGGTCGCCCGCGCGCGTGACGGTCACGGGGTGGCTCGGCGAGTAGAGCGCCCGCAACGGCGCACGGTCCTCGAGCTGCACGGTGATCGCGACTTCGCTGATCAGACGGGCCGAGAACTTCTCGGTGTTCAGGGGATAGCGATAGTGCGTCAGACCCGTAGCCTGCGGGAGCACCTGGCCGTAGGTTAGCTCGATCCGGCGTTCGCCGCGCGGGGGGATCGGGAAGATGCGGGCCTGGAACGCGCCCCGGCCCACGTATTCGAGAAGCGCGGGGTCGCGCTGGGTGCGCACGATCTCCTCGTAGATGGCGCGGGCCTCTTCGCGACCCAACAACTTGCCCTCGATCTTCTGACCATCCACCCACATGTCGAAGCTGGAAATGGCCGCATCTTCGGGCAGGGGGAAGATGTACGTCCCTTCGACGGGGAATCCGGCCTCATTGACGAACACCTGATCCACACGGGTCGTCGCCACTTGATCCCGGATGGACACCGCGACCCGGTGATACTTCACAGTGAGGGGGATGTCGCGCCAGGCGACCGGCCGGTCGCGCGGGGGGACGGGGATGATGATGCCGTCGGCCGCGGCCGGGCC
>CAZYHE010000659.1:0-1061 GCA_964647225.1 uncultured Anaerolineales bacterium | reverse complement strand
GGCAGGTAGATGCCCGGCTCCACCGAGAAGCCCACGCCGGGGATCAGCCGGCGGCGATCTTGGGTTTCCAGGTTGTCCAGGTTGACGCCGTTGCCGTGTCCCATCGTGCCGATGGAGTGCCCCGTCCGGTGGATGAAGTATTTGCCGAAGCCGGCCGCCGCGATCACCCCGCGGGCAACGTCATCCACTTCGTAGCCATAGACCGCCGCGCCGGCCTGCAGGCGCGCGTGCATGAACGCCACCGCCGCGTCGCGGGCCGTCCGCACCACCTCGAACACCGCCTGGATGCGCGGGGGCGCGGCCGTCCCCGCATATGCCGTCCAGGTGATGTCGCCGTAGATCGCATCGTTGGCCGGCCCCCGCGCCCACAGATCAATCAGGACGAGGTCGCCGCGGCGGATGGGTGTGTCGGCTTCGGGCCGCGGGAAGTAGTGGGGGTTGGCGGCATGGCCGTTCACCGCCACGAGCGCGCCGTAGCCGGCCATCCCGCGGCGCTCGAACTCCTGTCGCATGAAGCCGAGCACGCTGACCTCGCTGCGCGGCTCGCCCCCGGCCAGCCCGGCCCGGATGTGGGCGAAAGTCGCGTCTTTCACCCCCAGCAACTCCTGGCACGCCCAGCGATGGCTCGCCAACTGCTCAGGAGTCCACACCGCCTGGGCCACCTGCACCAGGTCGGCCGAGGTCAGCACTTCGACGCCCAAGCTGCGCACCAAGTCTACCGTGCCCGCATCCACCCGGCCGATGTAGGGGATGGCCGCGCCGGGGGAGACCTCCATCGCCACCCGCCGCGCGCCGCCCAGGATGGTGCGCAGCCCCTCGCGCCAGTCGGCCCACGAAACGTAGGCCAGCGCGGCAGGCGCGACCGCGGCCCAGCCGCCGTGCTCGATGGCATGGACCAGCCAGCGCGGTTCGCCGGCCGCCGGGATGAAGCAGGCCCAACGCCGGCTGCCCGAACGCGCGGCCGGGATCCCGAGGACATCCAGCGCGATGGGATTGAGGCCGCGGAACTCATACAGCAGCCAGCCGTCCAACCCTTCGGCGCGGATGGCGGCCTGGATTTG
>CAZYHE010000658.1:0-2939 GCA_964647225.1 uncultured Anaerolineales bacterium | reverse complement strand
GGCGCGATGTACGCTGCCATCACCAGGTAGTGGCTGAAAGCGCCGAGGATGACGAAGATGTGCCAGATCTCATGGAACCCAAAGACGCCGGGGTATGGATTCGGCTTCTTGAGCATGTAGATCACCGCGCCCCCGGTGAAGAAAAGCCCGCCCAGCAGGAGCCAGACCAGCGCGCCCGTGGGGAGCCTGGCGACGATCTCGCGGATGCCGGCAATCGCGAGCCAGCCCATCAGCAGGTAGATGCCCGCGGTGACCCAGCGCGGCGCGCGGATGATCAGGAGCTTGACGGCGATGCCGGCGAGCGCCAGCGACCAGATGACCCCCAACAGGCCCAAGCGCCAGAAGCCGGTGAAGTAGTGCAGGCAGATCGGCGTGTAGGTGCCGGCGATCAGCAGGTAGATGGCGGAATGATCGAGCTTGCGCAGGAAGACGAGCGCCCGTGGCCCCGTGACGGCCAGGTGATAGGTGGCGCTGGCCGAAAACAGCAGCACGAGCGTGACCCCGTACAGGGCGAGGGCGGCGGCCTTCGCCCTGTCGCCCCATGCGAGATAGACCAGCACGACCAGGCCGGCGGCGGCCGTCACCGCGGCGCCCAGATGCATCAGGCCGTTCACCGGTTCGCGGAGTTTGCGCAACACATTTTCTCCCGAAAAAGACCCCTTGATCTCGCTCTCAGGCGTCCAGCGCGGCCAAGTGGCGCTGATAGGCCGTGATCAGATTGCGCTCGATCACGTCGTGCAGGGGGATTTGGACGCCGGGAGTGCGCTCGGCGGCCTCGAAAATCTGCTTGGCGCAGAGGCTGCACAAGAAGTAACCGATCAACATGCCGCGCGGGCGATAGATGAAGGTGTTGAGCGACAGCGCATCCTGGCCCTTGTGTTTGATGACATCTATCGGAAAGCCGCAGCCGGGGCAGGGATCGTTGTCGTAGAACCAAAAGCCCTTGACGGCTTTCCCGAACTGCTTCCGGGCCAGCGTCAACATCTGGGCCATCATCTCGTCGGCATAGCCTTTTGCATTCATGGTGGCGTCCTCCCAGAGTGAGAAGTCAGTAGATGCTACTAATAGTCTGTCGCCAAATAGTTGTCATGCGTGTTTAATGCGCAGTATGGACATAAACAGAGTCTTTGCGGACAACATCAAATTGTTGAGAAGGCAGCGCGGTCTATCTCAAGAAGCGTTGGCAGAGCGAGCCGGTCTACATCGCACCTACATAGGCGCTGTCGAGAGAGGCGAGCGCAATATCACGCTGTTGAACGCAAATCGCATCGCCGAAGCCCTGAACGTCACGCTGAGCGAGTGCCTGGAAGGTGCAAATGACTGAAGCTGACCTCCCGACCAATACACTGCACGATATCCTCGGTCTGTACAAGGCGTCATTCACGGCCAAAGCGTACACTGCAGAAAACAACGACACTGACCTGCTGATGGATGTGTTCGGCATCACCCCAGAGCTGAAGCGAGAAAACCGGCAGTACTGGGGGCGTGAGTTAGGCATGTGCTGGCAACGTCTCGTTGTCGAGATCTTTCGGCTTTCTCGTCAAGATTTCAAGACCGCCATTCGTTTCGGCGCGGATGAGCCATGCGATCTGATCGCCGGCGCTTACGCGATTGATACCAAGTATCGGATCGGCTCAGGCGACTCAGGCACGCTGAAGAAATTCAAGGCGTATGGCTCCCTCCTGCGACGAGAAGGTTTCGAACCAATTCTTTTGGTCGTGCGTGAGGACAGTCTGCCGGCCGCAATCACTGCATGTGCCACAGGTGGCTGGACCGTACTTACGGGTGACGCCACTTACAGCTTTGTGCATGCGCAAACCGGTTTCGATCTCAAAGATTTCCTGCGGGCCAAAGCGTCAGAGTATAAGGTTTTTCGATAGCCTGAGGGGCAGGTTTCACACCTGCTTCAGTCTCGGTCAATCGAGTCTTGATGATATCAATGTACTCAGGCACGATTTCGATGCCGATGAAGCTTCGCCCCAGTTTTTTTGCGGCAACCAGGGTTGTCCCGGAACCGGCGAAGGGATCAAGCACGATGTGCTCGTTGGTAGGCGGCACGAAAAGGTTGATGAGTTTCTCCATCAATGCCAACGGTTTCACCGTGCAATGCACGTTATAGTCGCCATTTTTCTCCCGCGGGATATCCTCAAGGATATTCGACTGAAAGGAGCCATCTTCGTTCGTTGCGCGAAAAAGCCCCACGCCGTATTGACTCAAGGTCTCAAGGTAGTTCGTCACCAGGGGTTTTTGAACGACTACGATAGCCTCCCATTCGCTTCTCAGGCAACTGTGCCATCCTTCCCAGTTTTTCCAATCCGGTGAGCCTTTCTTTTTCATCTGGCTGGCGATGTTCAATCCCTTTGGGATGCCACTGGATCTTCGATAGACAAGACAATCACGCGCATAGAAGCCTGCGCGCTCGAGAGCAATCTGAAGATGGGCCATGGTCCGGGTGCTGTTGAAGGCTGCCACTATCGCGCCAGGTTTACACACCCGGAAGACCTCCGTTGCCCACTCAAAGCACCACTGTTGATACTCCTGGTTGTTGTTTCTGACTCTTTCGTACCACCGGGCATTGCGAACCCCGCCGGCCAAACCACTGCCATAGGGGATATTCTTGACCAGTGTCTTGCTGTCTTGAATGCGATCCAATCGCCGCTCGATTTCGTCGGCATCCCACTTGTGACCGATGAACTCATAGTTGTAGGGCGGGTCGGTGATGCAGGCCGAAACGATATCGCCTGGAAAATCCCGCAGTATCTCTCGGCAATCACCCACAAGAACCTGGTCTACAGCAAACATCTCACGATTCCTTCTTCACGTCCACAGAAAGCCCCTGATCTCGATCAAGGCTTCGTGGCTTGTTCAGCAAATCCGTAGTCGCTTTGCTCCTCATGCACGAACTGCGGCTGCGGGCTGCGGCGGGCGGTGTACGCTCC
>CAZYHE010000657.1:0-2940 GCA_964647225.1 uncultured Anaerolineales bacterium | reverse complement strand
TGACGAATGTCTCCTGTTTGAGAATAGATTGTTGGTAGACGTATTGCGTGGTGCGTATTGCGTATTGGGTCTCGCGAGGGCCGACAGCCCCGCGAGCGGGATACGCAATACGCAATACGAAATACGTTACGCCTTCACCGGTTTCCCGCCCGCGGCGGCCGATGCTTTGATCGCGTCCCACAGCCGCGCCATGCGGAGGCCGACTTCGGGCGGGCAGGGGTTGGCGAGCTTGCCGTCGCGCACGGCCAGGAACTGCTCCCAGACGCCGAGCGAGGCGGGGACGGGCACCTTGCGGAGCTGTTTGCGGCCCTGGCGCTGGATGCGCAGCCACTTGCCCCAGATGTCGGTGTGGAGGATGGCCTCGGCGCAGAAGACGCGCACATCGGACGCGCACGAACGGATCGCTTCGCCGCAGCCGTGCATCGTGACGTACGCGCCCGACGCCAGCTTGCCCATCACCATGCCGAGGGTGTCCACGGGCCGGCCGTTGTTGTCCAGCCACGCGGCCACCTCGACGAAATCCTCGCCGGCCAGGTCGGCGCAGGTGTTGAGCATGTGCGCGCCGGTGTCGAATAGGAAGCCGCCGCCCGCGATCTCCGGCTTCTGCCGCCAGGTGCCGTCGGTAGCCGGCCCCCAGCTTTGCCAGACCGTCGCGCTGATGCTCCACATCTTGCCCAGTTCCCCGGAGCGGAGCAGCCGGGACGCGGCCCGGATTTGCGGTGAGAGGCTGCCGGGGAACGCCACGACGAGCAGCTTGCCGGTGCGGTCGCGCGTCTCGATCAGGCTGCGCGCCTCCGCTGCGTTCAGCACCATCGGCTTTTCCAGCAGGACGTCCAGCCCGGCTTCGAGACATGCCTTCGTCTGGTCGTGGTGATTGGCGTGGGGCGTGATGATAAAGGACGCGTCGAGCCGGCCCGCGTATTCCTGCAGCAGCTTGTCCAGGTCGGGCTGGTTGGGCGGGATCGGCTGGCCGGCCGCCTCGAACATCGCCGCCGAGGCCGCGTACTGCGCCTCCGACGGCTCGCACATGACCGCGACTTGCGTCGTGTCCGTCTGCTTCAACATGTTGCGGAAATGCGCTCGCGCCATGCCGCCGCAGCCGATCATGGCGACGCGAACAGGGGTGGTATTCATGGGTTGATTCCTTTCTTGCTTGATTGTCGTGGCGTACTGCGTAGTGCGTATTACGTATCTCGTTCGCGTGGGCGACACGCGTTCGCGAGACCAAATACGCACTACGCAATACGAAATACTACACCTTCACCGGCTTCCCGCCCTGGGCCGCCGACGCAGTGACCGCCTCCCACAGGCGCACCACGCGCAGGCCATTCTCGGCTGGGCCGGGATTCGGCAGCACGCCGGCGCGCACGGCCAGGAATTGCTCCCACGCGCTCGGCGCGTCGGGCGGGTCGAGTGGCTGCGGGATCTTTTCGCCGCGACGCTGAAGCTCCATGCGCCGGCCCCAGGCGTCGGTGTGGATCGTCGCCTCGCTGTAGAAAGCGTGGATATCGGCGCCGACGGTGTGGGCGGCCTCGCCCATGGCGTGGAGGGTGACGAACGCGCCGGAGGTCGTCCGGCACATGATCGTGGCGCGCGTCTCGACCGGCCGGCCGTTGTTGTCCAGCCACGCGGCGGCCTCCACGAAGTCCTCACCGGCCAGTTCGGCTGCCGCGTTGACCATGTGCGCGCCCGCGTCGAACAGGTAGCCACCGCCCGAGATCTCCGGCTTCATGCGCCATGTGCCAATGTTCGGCGGCGCCCAGTGCTCCCACAGCGTCGCGCTGATCCCCATCAGCCGGCCCAATTCGCCCGATTGGCGCAGGGCGATGGCCGCGCGATAGCGGGCGGAGAGGCTGGCCGGGAACGCGACCATCAGCACGCGGCCCGTGCGGTCGCGCGTCTCGATCAGGCTCAGCGCCTCCCGGACGTTCATCGTCATCGGCTTTTCCATCAGCACGTCCAGCCCGGCCTCCAGGCACGCGACGACCTGGTCGTGATGGAAGGCATGGGGCGTGATGATGAAGGCCGCGTCAAGCTCTCCGGCATGGTCGGCCAGCAGCCGGGGCAGGTCGGGCTGATTGGGCGGGGGCGGCAGCCCGGCTTCCGCGAAGAGCCGGGCGGTCTCGGCATACGCGGCCGGCGACGGCTCGCACATGACCGGGATGGCCGGCCGGTCGGCCAGCGGCAGCATCCGGCGCAGGTGGTGGCGGGCGAACCCGCCGCAACCGATCATGGCGACACGAACAGGTGGAACCTGAGTCAATGGATTACCTCTCTTTTTCCGCGTCTTCCGCGTTGTCCGCGTAGTCCGCGTCCCGTTCGATCAAATCCGGCGCGAACCGCGCCAGATCCTCTCGCAACTGCCGCAGCGCCAGGTCTTTGGCGCGTGCTTCGAGCATCACGTCGAACGGCCGCAGCCCCGCGGCCAGTCGCATGAAGTCAATGAACTCGAATGGATTGACATAATCAGAGTGATAATTCCAACGGGTCTGGCGCACTTCCGGCGATTTGTCTTCGCCGCCGTCTCCTTTTTCCACCAGCCACTCGGTGCGCGGGGTGCTGAAGTGGATCTTGGGGCGCACATCGGCCGGCCAGGTTGCCAGGCACGCGGCCAGCGCGTCGCGGGGCGGCCGGCCGTCACTGTTCAGCCGGTGGTGCAGGTTGTCGAAGACGAGGCGGAGACCGGTGCGTTCATGTACCCACAGCGCGTCGCTGACGGTGAAGCGCACGTCGTCGTTCTCCAGGACGAGGCGGCGCCGGGCGGCCTCCGGGAGCGCGGCGCAGGCTTCGACGAAGCGCGCCCGCGCGGCGTCCCGGTCGCCGTAGACCCCGCCCAGGTGCGCGATCACGACCGCTTCCGGCCCCAGCATCATCGCATCGAGAATGGCGGCCTGCACGGTCACATCCCGCGCGCTGACCGCCGCGGTGCGGGGATCAGGC
>CAZYHE010000656.1:0-2940 GCA_964647225.1 uncultured Anaerolineales bacterium | reverse complement strand
GCCCACCGCCCCTTCGACAGGCTCAGGGCGCGGGTTGACTACGGTCGCTGAGCTTGTCGAAGCGCTCACCGCTCCTTCGACAGGTTCAGGGCGCGGGTTGACTACGGTCGCTGAGCTTGTCGAAGCGCCCACAGCCCCTTCGACAGGCTCAGGGCGCGTGCTGGCGGCACGGCGCGAATTGGCGCAGGCCGCAGCTTGGGCGGGGATGGCGATGGATCAGGCCGGCCTGGGGCTGTGCCACGCGCTGTGTGGCCCGCTCTCCGCCCATCACGAAGTCCACCATGGCCTGGGCAACGCCGTCCTCCTGCCCGCGGTGCTTAGCTTCAACGCGGCGGCCGACGGTTTAAACCGTCCGGAAGGACGCTGGCCCGCGCTGCGCCACGCCCTGGGCTTGGCCGGTGATGCGGAGCCGGGGGCGCTGTCCGCCTGGGCGACGGGGTTCCTGACGAGCATCGGCTTGCCCACGACGCTCCGCGACCTGGGGCTGGACGGCGCGACATTCCCGGCCATCGCCGCGGAAGCCACCCGCATGGCGATGATCGGCAACAACGTGCGTCCGGCCGGCGAGGCGGAGTGCCTGGCGGTGCTGGCCGCGGCGTTGTGAGGGCGGAGAACGGGACGCGTACATCGTGTTTGGTTGACGCTCATTCATCCTCGTGCTACAATCTGCGTCAGAATGCAATCTGATAGTAGTTGCGATGGCGTTCCAGACGAGGCGTTATATGGGATTGAATACAACAGCCGTCTACATCTCCCAGGAAACCTACCGGCGAGTCACCAGGCAGGCGCGCAAAGCGGGCAAAGCGCCCGATGACTGGACGCGTGAAGTGATCGAAGCGGCGCTGCAAACTCGCGAGCAGGCTCGCCCGCAAACCACGCTTGATGTCTTGCGCAGCGCCGGCCGCGTCAGGCCGCTCAGCGATGCGCTTCGTCGCAAAATCATCCCCGGTGTCACGCTCGATGAAGTTCGCAAGGCGCTGTCGGAGGCTCCTGGGCCATCGCTAAGCGAGATCATTGCCGAACAGCGCGGGGCGACGCTGTGAGCGACTACTTCCTCGATGCCAGCGCATTGGTCAAACGCTACATCAACGAGATCGGCAGTGAATGGGTCAGACAGCTTACCGCGCCGCGTCCCGGCGACACGGTGCTTCTTGCCGAAATCACGTTGGCCGAGGTGTCCGCTGCCATCGCCGCCAAACATCGAATGCCCGGCGGGATTACGCTGGCTCAGCGCGATCGGGCGCTCAGCCTCTTTCTGCAGAACTGCGATGGCTACTTCTTGCTCCTGCCGGTGGATCGGACGGTGCTGGATCGCGCTGTCGAGTTGACCCAGAATTATCGCTTGCGAGGCTATGACGCTGTCCAACTCGCCAGCGCGTTGGTTGCGGCGGATGTGATGATCGCCAATGGGTTGCCATCTCCGATATTTATTGCGAGCGATGGTCATCTTTTGGCCGCGGCCCGAGCCGAAGGGCTGGCGGTTGATGACCCGTTAGCTCATCCATAGCATCTTTTAGCCCACATTGCATTGGGGAGTCAGGTTTGTTCAAATACAGCTTCTTCAACGACTACTCCGAGGGCGCGCATCCGGCGATCCTCGAACTGCTGGCGAAAACCAATCTGGCGCAGGAGACCGGCTACGGGGAGGATGCCTTCTCCCGACAGGCCGCCGAACTGCTGACGCAGGCCGTCGGGAACCCGACCGCGGCGGTGCATTTCGTCTCCGGCGGCACACAGGCCAACCTGATCGTCCTGGCCGCGCTGCTGAAACCCTACGAGTCGGTGATCGCCGCGCGCGCCGCGCACATCGCCGTCCACGAGGCGGGCGCCATCGAGGCCACCGGCCACAAGATCCACACCGCCGAGACCGCGGACGGCAAGCTGACCCCCGCGCTGATCCAGGAGATCGTGGATCAGCACACCGACGAGCACATGGTCAAGCCCAGGGCGGTGTTCATCTCGAATTCCACGGAGGTGGGCACGGCCTATCGGCGGGACGAACTGGCGGCCCTCGCGCAGTGCTGCCGGGACAACCGCCTCTACCTGTACGTGGACGGCGCGCGGCTCGGTTCGGCCCTGGTCAGCGCGGGATCCGATCTGACGCTGCCCGACCTGGGCCGGCTGGTGGATGTCTTCTACGCCGGCGGGACGAAGAACGGGGCCTTGATCGGCGAGGCGATCATCATCAACAACCCGGCCTTGCAGGCTGACTTCCGTTTCCATCTCAAGCAGCGCGGGGCCTTGCTCGCCAAGGGGCGGCTGCTGGGGATTCAGTTCGTCGGGTTGTTCAGCGATGGTTTGTATTTCGATCTGGCCCGGCACGCGAACGCGATGGCCGCGAAGCTGGCCGGCGGCCTGGCCGCGCAGGGCTTCCGCTTCCTCACAAACTCGACCACCAACCAG
Source organism: uncultured Anaerolineales bacterium (assembly GCA_964647225.1). Taxonomy (GTDB): domain Bacteria; phylum Chloroflexota; class Anaerolineae; order CG2-30-64-16; family CG2-30-64-16; genus CAZYHE01. The sequence goes on along the minus strand of CAZYHE010000656.1, from coordinate 537 downwards.
ATCTTCCCGATCCTCCCCGATCCACTGATCGCCGAGTTGCAGCAGAGCTACGGGTTTTACGTCTGGAGCCGGGCGGATGCGGGACATTCGGCGATCCGGCTGGTGACTTCGTGGGCGACCCCGGCGGAGAAAGTGGCGGAGTTTATCGCGGATCTGAAGGCGGCGCGGGTGAGCTGACCAGGGGCAGTGCCGCCTGTGGTTGATGAACGCGAAGAAATTATCCCGGTAGTCTTGTGGCGCCCATCGCAGCACCAGACCGCCCGGAAATTCATTTCCGGGTTATCAAACAGCGCGCCGGTCAATCGGAATTGCATAATCCAGCGCCATGACATAGAATGACGCTGGATTTCGGTTCTGTGAGCAGAACCGAAACGGAAGTGTGAACCGATGTTGCCGTATTCTAACGCTGCAACAGATCGCAGAGCCGCTGACCTCACGTTGATCTCCTGCCGGAACACCCCCAACCCCGGTACTCCGACCGCGTTTCGTAACCCATCAGCTATCAGTCTGATCCAGGAGGAATCACCATGTCACTCG
>CAZYHE010000655.1:0-2943 GCA_964647225.1 uncultured Anaerolineales bacterium | reverse complement strand
CAGGAGGCCGACGAGTTATTTGTCATCATGCGCGGCATGGTGCAGCAGGGCAAATCCATCGTCTTCATCACCCACAAACTGCGCGAGGTGTTCGCCGTGGCCGACACCATCAGCGTGATGCGGGCCGGCGCGATGGTCGGCTCGGTCAAGCCGGCGCAGGCCACCCGCGAGCTGCTGGCCGAGATGATGGTGGGGCGCGCAGTTATTTTGGCGATTGATAAAGCCGCGGCTCAGCCCGGCGCCCCCGTGCTCCAGACGGATGGCCTCCGGGTGCTGGATGATCGCAAGCACGTGGCGGTGGACGGCGTCTCCCTGGAGGTCCGGTCGGGCGAGATTTTGGGCGTTGCGGGCGTGCAGGGCAACGGCCAGACCGAGTTGGCCGAGGCGTTGACGGGGTTGCGCCGCGTGGCCGGGGGCAACATCACCCTCAACGGCCACGATACCACCCACGCCACCCCGCGCCAGCTCGTCGAGGCCGGGATGGGCCATGTGCCCGAAGACCGCCACAAACACGGCTTGGTGCTGGCTTTTCCGATCCGCGACAACATCGTCCTATGCACCTACTACCGGCCGCCCAATTCTAACGGGGTCGTGCTGGACTATCCGGCCATCGAACGCCAAGCCGAAGAACTGGTGCGCGTCTTCGATGTCCGCACGCCGAGTATCCAGACCACCGCCGGCTCGCTTTCGGGCGGCAACCAGCAAAAGGTCATCATGGCACGCGAGTTATCGCGCCTGGCCGGCCAGGACGGGGTGCAGACCCGCGAGCCGCCGTTCCTGATCGCCAGCCAACCCACCCGTGGCCTGGACGTGGGCAGCATCGAGTTCATCCACCGGCGTATCGTGGAGGCGCGCGACCGCGGCGCGGCCGTGCTGCTCATCAGCGCAGAACTGGATGAAATCATGAGCCTTTCCGACCGCATCGCTGTCATGTACAAGGGGCATGTCCTCGCGACCGTGGATGCCCGAGCCGCGACCCGTGAGCAATTGGGCCTCTTGATGGCCGGCGTGACGCCTGCGTCTGGCAAGGAGGACGCCCGTGGCTAATCTTGCTAGAAACCCGGTTTCTCCGCTTCAACGCATTCTCGATCTGCTGAGTATGCCCGCGTTGGCGTTGGTGACGGCGTTCGTGCTGGGCGCGGTCGTCATCTTCCTCACCAGCGGCCGGCTGGAGACCGTCGGCGAGGCGTATTGGGGCCTGCTGCGCGGGGCATTCCTCAAGGAGCGCGGCTTTTCCGAATCGCTCGTGGCGGCCATCCCCTACGTCTTTCTGAGCCTGGGGCTGGCGCTGGGTTTCAAGACGGGCCTCTTCAACATCGGCGTCGAAGGTCAGTTCTACATGGGCGCGATTGCCGCGGCCTGGGCTGGCCAGGCGGTCCAGGGCGTGCCGGCCATCATCCACCTGCCGCTCACGCTGTTGGCGGGCGCTCTCGGCGGCGCGATTTGGGCCGGCATTCCCGGCTATCTCAAGGCCAAAACCGGCGCGCACGAGGTCATCAGCACCATGATGATGAACTACGTCGCGTTCCGCCTGACCGAGTTCCTCATCAGCGGGCCGCTGCGCGCCCCGAGCGGCAGCACCATCCAAACCCCGCGCATCTCGCCGGGGGCCGAGTTGTGGTCGTTGTGGGACATCCCCGCGCGGCTGGCGGACCCGCTGAACGCGTTGGCGGTTGGCCTGGGGCTGGGCTTCCTGGCCTGGCTGATTGCGCGGGCGGTGAGCCGCAGGGGTCAGGGGTCAGGGGTCAGGGGTCAGGAGTCAGGCGCCAGCGGACAATCAGCAACGTCCGAAAAAGCGGGGCGCGCTGTCCGCAATTCGCAATTCGCAATTCGCAATTCGCCGCTCCTCATCGGCATCGCTGTCACCATCATCGCGTTCCTGGCCCTCCCGCCGCTCACCCGCCTTTGGTGGCCCTTCACCGATCAGTATGACCGGCTGCACCTGGGGCTGGTGCTGGCGGTATTGGCGGCGGTGGCGGTGTGGTGGCTGCTCTGGAAGACCACGATCGGCTTCGAGCTGCGCACGGTCGGCGCCAACCCGAACGCGGCGCGTTACGCCGGCATGAGCATCACCCGCAACGTGGTGCTGGGCATGGCGCTCTCCGGCGCGCTGGCCGGGCTGGCCGGCACCGTCGAGGTGGTCGGCGTCTCGATCTGCCGCTGTCTGCCGCTTTTCTTCTCCAGCGGCTATGGCTTCGACAGCATCGCCATCGCGCTCCTGGGCCGCAACAATCCTTTCGGCATCCTGGCGTCCTCGTTCCTCTTCGGCGCCATGCGCAACGGGGCCGACCTGATGGAGCTAAGCTCCGGCGTCTCCAAGTACATCATCTCGCTGATCCAGGCACTGGTGCTGCTCTTTGTGGCGGCGCCTGCCGTGGTGCGCTGGCTCTATCGCATCAAGGGCGCGGCGCGGGCCGACGACGCGCCGCTGACGCGCGGCTGGGGAGGATGAAACGATGAATGCTGAACTCAGAATGCAGACCGGCGCGCGCGTGTTCTGGCTCAAGGTGCGTCGTTCTTCCGTCACGCTTCTGCTTTCTGCCTTCGGACTGGTCGCGTCCTGGGCCTTGCTCAACCTGGTGATCGGCGGGCAGTGTGGCAGCAAGTGCGTCGAAGACACCCTGGCGCAGACCTTGCGTGTGGCGACGCCGATCGCGTTCGCCGCGTTCTGTGGCGTGCTGTGTGAGCGGGCCGGCGTGGTAGATATTGGCATCGAGGGCAAGATGCTGATGTCGGCGATGGTCGCCTATGGCGTGAACCTCTTCGGCTTTCAGATCTTTCAGGATGGCATGGGGCCGGTCGCGGCCGGCAACCTGAGCCGCTGGCTGGCGGTGGTCGCCGCGGTGGCGGTTGCCATCCTGCTGGGCGGGTTGCACGCGGTCGTCTCGATCCGCTTCAAGTCGGATCAGATCATCAGCGGCACGGTGATCAACATCCTGGCAA
>CAZYHE010000654.1:0-2944 GCA_964647225.1 uncultured Anaerolineales bacterium | reverse complement strand
CTGCACTCTCTCTTTCAGCAGTAGCAGCGCATGGTCTTGCGCATACACCGCCGACACGTAGAGCCGGTCGGCAACCGGCTCCACACCAGCTAACCGCAGTAGCAGTGCATGATCTTGCGCATACACCGCCGACACGTAGAGCCGGTTGGCAACCGGCTCTACACCAGCTAAGAGAGGAAACCAATGAACAATCGCGAACGCGCCCTGGCAATCTTGAACTACCAGAGCTACGACCGCCTGCCGGTGGTCCACTTCGGCTTCTGGAACGAAACGTTGGCTAAATGGGCCGACGAGGGGCACATCACCGCCGAGCAGGCTCAGGCCTGGGGCGATGGCAACGCCGCCGACTACGAGATCGGCACGAAGCTGGGCTTCGACCTCAACTGGTATCGCGTCTTCGGCGTTTACACCAACCTGCTGCCGCCCTTCGAGCGCAAGGTGCTGGAAGTGATGGAAGATGGCACCCGCAAGGAGGTCAACGGCGACGGGGTAGTAATCCTGCAAAAGGACGATGCGACCGGCATCCCGACCGAGATTGACCACCTGTTCAAAGGGCGCAAGGAGTGGGACGAGCTTTTCAAGCCCCGGATGCTCCCCGACGAGAAGCGCATCTACCGGCCCGAGCCGGTGATCGGCGACCTTCAACGCGGCGACCAGGCCGGTGACGCCCGGCGGGCGCGCTTCCGCAAACACATCCAGGAGATCGTGGACGAGGTGCAACGCACCGACCGCGACCGGCCCCTCGGCCTGATGTGCGGCAGCCTCTACGGTCGCATCCGCGACATTGTCGGCATGGTCAACCTGTCTTACTTGCAGGCGGATGACCCCGACCTGTTCGATGAGATGATCGTCACGTTTGCCGATTTGTGTTACTGGGCCACCGAGAAGGCGCTGGAAACCTACGGCGACAACTGGGACTTCGGCCATTTCTGGGAGGACATCTGCTTCAGGAGCGGCCCGCTGGTCAGCCCGCGCGTCTTCAAGCAGAAAGTTGGCCCGCAATACCGCCGCATCACCGACCTGCTGAACAAACACGGCATCCACATCGTCTCGCTCGACTGCGACGGCAAAATTGACGCGCTGATCCCGACCTGGTTCGAGAACGGCGTCAACACGATGTTCCCGATCGAAGTCGGCACCTGGAAGGCCAGCATCGCGCCGTGGCGCGAGAAGTACGGCCCCGAGCTGCGCGGGGTGGGCGGGATGGACAAAAAGGTCTTCGCCTACGACTACGCGGCGATTGACGAAGAGGTGGAGCGCCTCAAGGCGCTGGTGGATCTGGGCGGCTACATCCCCTGCCCCGACCACCGCATCGCGCCCGATGCCAAATGGGAAAACGTACAGTACTACTGCGAAACGATGCACAAGACGTTCGGCGGATAAAATGATTGGCGATTGAAATCGCGGCTAAGGGGCGTTGCGGCGCCGGGCGTCCACCTGCGTGGACGCAATTCCTGTCGGCGGAGGCCGACATCGCAGCCACAGGCTCTTTAGCCGCGACCTCGGTCGCCTCCTCATCCGGAGGAAACACATGACAGAAACAAGCTACTTACAATGGCTGGGCCAGGAAACGCCGACCGCCTGGTGGCACGATTCGGCCGATCCTGACGAATTGGCTTTTGGATTGGCGCACGGCGCGGTCGGCGTGACGACGAACCCGTTCCTCTCCAACGTAGCGTTGCGCAGCCGGCCGGCGTATTGGGCGGCACAACTCGGCCCCCTGCCGGCCGGCCTGACCGCCGAAGCGCGGGCCGAGCTATGGATGCAGGCCGTGGTCAAACACGCCGCGGGCGAGCTGATGCCGACCTACGAGCGCACCGCGGGGCAGCAAGGCTACGTCTGCGCCCAGGTCAACCCGGTGCAGGCCGGCAACCGCGAGGCCATGCTGGCGATGGCGCGGCGGCTGGCCGCCTGGTCGCCCAACATCGCGGTCAAGCTGCCGGGCACGGCCGCCGGGCTGGATGTGGTCGAGGAATGCGCGGCCGAGGGCATCACCATCACCTTGACGGTGAGCTTCACCGTGCCGCAAGTGGTGGCGACAGCCGAACGGTATCGCCGCGGGCTGGCGCGCGCCCGCGCGGCCGGGGTGAAGCCAGGCCGCTGCTTCTCGGTCATGATGATCGGCCGGCTGGATGACTATCTGCGCGAGATCGCACAAGATCGCCGGGCAGGGGTCAGCGAGGCGGATATCCGCCAGGCCGGGCTGGCGACGGTCAAGCGGGCGTACAGCATCTACCAGGCGCAGGGCTACGAGGCCACGCTGCTGATCGCGGCGCTGCGCGGGGTTCATCATATGACCGGCCTGGCCGGCGCCGACCTGATCATGTCCATCCATCCATCGGTCCAGGCGCCGCTGCTGCAAGGGGGCGTGGCGCGCACCTTCGGCATTGATGAGCCGGTCGGAGCCGACGTGATCGAGCGCCTGCGCACCCTGCCGGAATTCGTCCGCTCCTACGAGCCAGACGGGATGCAGCCGGACGATTTCATGGCGTTCGGCCTCTGCCAGCGCACCCTGACGCAGTTCGTCGAGTCGGGCTGGAAGCTGCTGGAAACGTTCCAGGCGGGATGAAGACGGGACGCAGACGACACGGAGAACGCGGACAAAACCCAAATGCAACCACTTGAAAATCGTGTCGCTCTGATCACCGGCGCGGGGTCGGGCCTGGGCCGGGCGATCGCGCTGGCGTTTGCGCGCGAGGGCGCGGCCGTGGCCGTGGCCGACCTCAACCGGGCCGCCGCGGGACGCGTGGCGGATGAGATCACCGCCGGCGGCGGACGCGCCACTCCGCTCGCTCTCGATGTCAGCCAGCCAGAGAGCGTCGCCGCGGCCGTCTCGGAGACGGTGGCCGCCTGGGGCCGGCTGGAGATCCTGGTCAACAACGCCGGGATCTGCCCGCTCACCCCGCTCGCTGACATCACTCTGGACGAGTGGAATCGTGTGCTG
>CAZYHE010000653.1:0-2946 GCA_964647225.1 uncultured Anaerolineales bacterium | reverse complement strand
CTTCTCAGGCCGCCGGCCCATCCCGCCCAGGCCGATCATCTGCCGCATGTAGGCGCCGCTGGTCGGCAGATCGGACATCGGGAGCGGTTCCTCCCAGTTGCCCTGCGCCTGCGCGCGCACCCAAGCGCTCGTGGCGTTCTGCCCCGCCTCGAGCTTCTTCGCCAGATCATCCTGCGCGCCGGCCGCGATCTGTTCCTTCCACGACTCCAACTCGTCAATCAGCCGGTCAATCCAGTGCGTCAGGTACTTGTCGTTTGCCAGGCAGGTGCCGGCCGCGCCCTTCGGATCGTCCTCGGCCAGCCACGTGCCGGAATAGAACTGGCTGCCGGCCAGCTTGCGCATGTCGCCCCAGCCGGAGCTGCTGCTGGCGATGGACATCAGCGCGCCGGCCATCACGAGCGGCAATTGCGAAACCGCCGCGGCCAGGCCATCGTGCTCGACCGGATCCATGAAGAACGGCTGCGCGCCCAGCGCATTCGCCAGATCCACTGCCAGGTTGAGCGCACGGTCACTCGAACGCGCGCTGGGCATCAGGCAAAAGAGCTTCTTATCGAACAGGTCGGCGCGGGCGCTCGCCGTGTCCAGGTTCTCGGCCAGCACGATCGGGTGGCCGCCGACGAAGCTCACGCTCTCCGGCAGATGTTTGGCCGCCCATTCCAACACCGGCGCCTTGACATCGGCCGTGTCCACGATCAAGCAGCCGGATTTTAGCTCTGGGCCGATGAGCTCGAGCGTCTCGCGCAGCGCGCCGGCCGGCAGGGCCAGCAAGACCCGGTCGGCCTTGGTCACGGCGTTGATCAAGTTCCACTCAGTGCGATCCACCGCGCCCATCTGCTTGGCTTTGCCCGCGCGGGCCGGGTCGGGATCGTGCCCGACGACCAGCACTTTTTCCTGGTAGCGGCGCAGCGCCAGCCCGGCCGACGCGCCGATCATCCCCAGGCCGATGATGGTGATTTGTAGTTTTTCAGCCATGTGTTTTGTGACTCCCGTCAATGATCATCGTCAGCGGCCTGCAAGGCCCGCAACAACTGGTCGGCTTCGGGATCGCCCGAATCCGCCGACGCCTCGTGGCGCCGGATCAGGGCCACGGCCACCGGATCGCAGTCGGCCGCCGCGGCCAACTCGGCCCCGCGCGCCGGGTGATGCAAGTGCGCCCACAGGCCCGCGCGCCATCCGGGCTGCGCCGGGGCAGGCGCGGCCGCCAGGCGGGCCAGAACCGCCGGCCAGAACGCCGCCAGCAGCACTTTCGCCACCCGCTGCCACAGCCGCACCCCGCTCGCGGCTTTGGCGCAATCATGGAGCAGCGCGGCCTGCAACAGCGCGGGCTGCGTCTGTCCGCGCGCCTGGAGCGCCGCCATCACCCGCAGGCTGTGGCGCTGATCAGCGCGCGCCATCGCGTCGAACAGGGGCCAGGCCGCCGGAGGCAGGTGACAGCGAGCCAGGGCCACCTCGGCGGCGGTCAACGACCTGCGCGCCGCCGCCAACGCCCCGGCGAACTGGCGCACGCGATAAAACGCGCGCCGCGGCCAGCCGGTGCTCACAGCCCAAGCAGCAGCCGCGTCACCGCCCGCATCCCCTGGCCCAACACCAGCCCCAGGATGTCGAGTTGCGGTGCGACATAACCGAGCATGAACAGGCCCATCAAGATGTAGAACCCGTAAGTCTGGAGCGGTTCCAGCTTGCGGGCCGTCGACGCGTCCACGACCCCGCTCAGCACGGCGAAGCCATCCAGCGGCCCCAGCGGGATCAGGTTGAAGAGCGCCAGGCCGACGTTGATCGAGACGAGCAGGATGACGGCCAGATCCAGGTTGAACGGCAGGTGCTGGAGCAGCCCGGAGCGCCACAGGAGCGCGACCGCGGTCGCCATCAGCAGGTTGCTGGCCGGCCCCGCCGCCGACACCAGCGCATGGCCCACGCGCGGGCCATAGCGCAACCGCCACGGCGCGACCGGCACCGGCTTGGCCCAGCCGAACGCCTGCGTGGCGATCAGGATGAGCGCGCCGAACGGGTCGAGGTGGCGGAGCGGATTCAGCGACAACCGCCCCTGCCGCGCGGCCGTGTCATCCCCCAGCCGGTAGGCGACCCAGGCGTGCGCAAACTCATGCACCGGGAAACTGACCAGCAGGATGACGGCCAGGGCAAGCAGGGTGACGGGATCGAATAGGCCGGACAAGGTTGGCTCCAAGTGTGTTGCGTATTGCGTGTTGCGTGTTGCGTCGGTGATTATAACATACGTGCGCAGCAGGCCAAACGCGGGATCATCGGACGCGCGGCCCGCCCTCAAGCGCGGTTGACATATTCTGCGATTTGTACTATGCTGTTATCAGTGGTCAGTTGACAGTTGTCAGTTCCGGTCATTCATCACGCATCATTCAACATTCATCATTCGCCATGCGCATCGTCATCAACGGCTGGTTCACCGATCAAGCCACCACCGGCAGCGGCCAATACCTGGACGCGCTGCTGGCCTGGCTGCCGCGGGTCGGGGGCGAACACGAGTTCATCGTGGTGCGGCCGCAAATAGCAAATAGCAAATCAGCAAACCAGCGAATCAACGAATCAGCGAATCAACGAATTTGCGAATCACACCACGCAATACGTACTACGCAATACGCAATACGCACCACGCAATACATTTCACGCCTCTCACCTCCCCTTGCCAAGCTCTGGTTCGAGCAGGTCGCCTTCCCGCTTGCCTGCCGCCGCTTGCGCGCGGATGTCGCGTTCGTGCCGTATTGGGGCGCGCCGGTCTGGGCGCCCTGCCCGGTCGTCGTCACGGTCCACGACCTGATCCCGCTGCTGCTGCCGCTCTACCGCGGCGGGCCGCTCCAGCGCGCCTACACCGCCCTGGTCAGCCGCACCGCCCGCCGCGCGGCCGCGGCGCTGACCGATTCGGCGGCCTCGCAGCGCGACATCATCGCCCACCTGGGCATCCCTCCCGAACGC
>CAZYHE010000652.1:0-2953 GCA_964647225.1 uncultured Anaerolineales bacterium | reverse complement strand
CGACACGCCCACCGTCGCGGCGAAAATCGCCGCCGAGACGGCCAGCGCGACGAAATCGGCCCGCGCCAACGGGCGGGCCGCGTACCAGGTGCGCGAGCGGCGCTTGCCGAAGCCGCGCAGGTCCATCGCGTTGCTGATCAGCTCGATCCGATCCAACGACGAGAAGATCAGCGGGATGAGGATCAGCAGGGCGTTCTTGAAGCGGTCGGTCAGCTTCGCCTTGTGCGACAGGTCCAGCCCGCGCGCCTGCTGCGCCAGGCTGATGTCGCGGTACTCGCGCTGGATGTCGGGGAAGTAGCGCAGCGTCAGCGCGAGCGCGTACGCGGCCTTGTAGTTGACGTGGATGCCGTTCAGGGCCGACGCGAACTCGCTGGGGTTGGTCGTCAGCAGGAAGATGATGCCGAACGGGATCACCGACGCATACTTGAAGAACTTCGTCACCTGGTAGAAAAGCTGCTCCCACGTCAGGCCGATGCCGAACAGCCGGCCGAACTCGTGCCGCGTGCCGTAGAGGCTCGCGCCCTGCTCCGGCGCGAAGAAAAACGAGATGACCGCGTTCGTCACCAGGAAGATCAAGACGTAGATCACCATCAGGCGGATTTGGCCGAATTTGATCCGCGCCAGCCGCAGGATGCCGACCGAAAACGCCATCACCGCCAGGATCACCCGGATGTCGTAGGAGAACATCACCGCGAAGGTCAGCAGCAGAAAGCAGATCAGCTTCGTCAGCCCGGAGAGCCGGTGGATCGGCGTGTCAATGAAGTTGTAGGAGAAGATCCGCATCTTCATGGCTGCCGCCCCTTCACCCTGCGCTCGCTGCGCTCGTAGTCAATGAACCCCTGGACGAAGCCCGTCCCGTCCGCGATGCCCGCCATCTGCGCCAGGGCGAAGAGCGAGGTCTCTTTCAGGTTGGCCGCCGCGATCACCCGGCGGTCGGTCAGCACGACCGCGGCCGCGGTGTCCGCGATCTTCCGGCCGCCGGCGAGCACGATGGCGCGCGGGGTGTACTCCAGCATCAGGTGCATGTCATGGGTGATGAGGATGACCGTCACGCCCAGCCGGTTGAGCTCGACCAGGAACTCCATGATGTCGGTGTAGTGGCGGAAGTCCTGGCCCGCGGTCGGCTCGTCCAGGATGAGGATCGTGGGATCGAGCACGAGGATGGACGCCACCGTCACCCGCTTCTTCTGCCCGTAGCTGAGGGCCGAGATGGGCCACTTGATGAACGGCATCAGCCCGCACACGGTGAGCACCCGCTCGACGCGCGGCGCGATCTCGGCCTCGGGCACGTGGCGCAGCCGCAGCCCCAGCGCCACCTCGTCGTAGATCAGCGGCTTGGCGATCATCTGGTTGGGGTTCTGCATCACCAGGCCGATGATCTCCGCCCGCTCGCGGATCGTCTGGTCGCCCATGTCGGCCCCACGGTAGCGGATGACCCCGCGATCCACCCGCTCGAAGCCGCACAGCAGCCGGGCGAGGGTGGACTTCCCCGCGCCGTTCTTGCCGACGATGGCGACCATCTCCCCCGCGCGGATGTCGAAGCTGACATCGTCCAGGATCGGCCGGACGCCGTCGTAGGAGAAGGTGACGTGCTCGAGTTGCAGGATGACCGGGTGGGTGTTGGCCGGCGCGGGCGCGTGGATGCTGTGATACCAGGCCTGGAGCGCGGGGGCGAAGCTGACCGATGACCGAAAAGACTGTCCAAGCGGAGCACCCTGAGCGGAGTGGCCGTGCTGTTCCGGCCACGCAGTCGAAGGGGCGGAGCGGCCATCGCGTAGGGCCGCATCCTTCGACTGCGCACCGCCACACGCCGGCGGTGCTCCGCTCAGGATGCTTTCTGCCCCCAAGGTACCAATATACCCCGGCCGCATCTCCGGCGTCACCGGCACGCCGGCATACTTCAGCGCGGTCACATGGAGCGGCTCACGGATGCCGGTCTCCCGCAGGATGGGGGACGAGACGAGCGTGTGCGGATCCATGTCCGCGCTGATCCGGCCGTCGTTGATGACGATGACCCGATCCACCGGCCGGTGCAGCACGTCTTCCAGCCGGTGCTCGATGATGATGATCGTCTTGCCGGTGCGCCGGTGGATGTCGTCAATGATCTCGATGGCGGTCTTGCCCGTGGCGGGGTCGAGGTTCGCCAGCGGCTCGTCGAACAGCAGGATTTCTACGTCGTCAACCAGCACGCCGGCCAACGCGGTGCGTTGCTTCTGGCCGCCCGATAGCTCGAAGGGCGCGGCGGTCAGCCACTCCCCCATCCCCACCATCTGCGCCACCTTCTGCACCCGCTCGCGCATCTCGCCCTGGGGGATGGTGTCGTTTTCCAGCACGAACGCGATGTCCTCGCCCACGGTCAGGCCCACGAACTGCCCGTCGGCGTCCTGCAGCACCGTGCCGACCAGCTTGGAGAGCTGGAAGATGTTCTGCTCGCGGGTCTCGATCCCCTTGACCTGCAAGCTCCCGGTGATCTCCCCTTTGTACGAGAAGGGCGCCAGCCCGTTGATGCAGTGGCCGAGGGTGCTCTTGCCGCTGCCGCTGGGACCGACGATCAGGATCTTCTCGCCGGGGTAGATGCGCAGGTTGAGGTCGCGCAGCGTCGGCTCGGCCTGACTGAAGTATTGGAAGGAGAAAGCGCGGAACTCGATGATAGGTGGTGGGGGCATATCGCTGACCGGTGCGGGAAAAGCGCCGCGGATAAACGCGGATGAACGCGGATAAAGGAATGAAAAGTATCCGCGTTCCTCCGCGTTAATCCGCGGCCCGTAAAAAACTAACCCTTGCTCAGGCTGCCCCGCTTCGTGCGGGTGGCGGCGTAGGCGACCAGCAGCAGGGTGCCGATGACCCCCACGCTGATCAGGTTCATGATCGCGGCGGTGATGCCCTGCGTGAAGACCAGGTTGACCGGCTCCTGGTAGATGAGGATATCCAGCACGGGAGCCACAATCACCCA
>CAZYHE010000651.1:0-2955 GCA_964647225.1 uncultured Anaerolineales bacterium | reverse complement strand
CGGACGATACGGCGCATCCAGCGGATTAGCCATCGCAGCGACGACATGCTGATCATCCGGGGCGTCAACGTGTTCCCCTCGCAGATCGAGAGCGTCCTGGTGGCGATCGAAGGCACCGAGCCGCATTACGAAATCGTGGTGGACAAGTGCGGCGTGCTCGACGAACTCGAGATCCGCGTCGAAGTCAGCCAGAAGGTTTTCTCCGATGAAGTGCGCAAGCTCGAAGACCTGCGCAACACGGCCACGGTTGAACGCAACTGGACGATTGACAAGGTGCCGCCGACGCCCAGCGCGCAGGCCGCCCGGTAGGCGCACACAAGAAAAGGCCGGAACCACATGGATGGTTCCGGCCTTTTTTATGTAGCGCAAGATGCCATCTTGCCTACATCACCCCACCTGCCGGCGCACCTCGATCACGTTGGGTATCCGCTCGATCTTGGCAAAAATCCGCCCCACCTGCTCAGCATCGCGGACTTCCAACGTCGCGGTAATCAGCGCCAGATTGTCCTGGCGTGCGGTGACGGCCGACGCGTCTGCCATGCTGACGTTCTCTTTGTCGAAGATGTCCGTTATGTCACGCAGCAGCCCCGCCCGGTCGTAGGCTTGCACGCGAATCTTCACGCGGGCCATTGCGCGGGGCACCTGGCCCCAGTAGACCGCGAGCAGGCGCTGCTCTCGCGATTTGGGATCCAGGTTCAGGACATTCGGGCAATCCGCGCGGTGGACCGTGACCCCACTGCCGCGCGTGACGAAGCCGATGATTTCGTCGCCCCGCATCGGGCTGCAACAGCGCCCGATCGTGGTGAGCATGTTACCCGATCCTTGCACCGTGATGCCATCACCGGGCATCGCCGGCTTCTGTCGTCCCTCCTGGACACCCAACGACTCGCTGACCGACTTGGGCGGTTCGACGACCTTGGTCAGTTCCAGCACCTTGTCGGCGATGTCGGCGATGGTGATTTCGCCCGAACCGATGTCTTCCAGCAGGGCGTCTACCGAGGCGCGGCCGAACAGCTCAGCGACCCGCTCGAAGGTCAGGTTGATGCTCAACTGTTCGAGCTGATGCTGGAGCACCTCGCGCCCGGCGGAGATGTTGGCGTCGCAGTCCTGCTGGCGGAACCATTGGCGGATCTTGTGGCGCGCCCGCGTGGTCTTGATGTAGCCCAGGTGCGTGTTCAGCCAGTCGCGGCTCGGCCCGCCGCGCTTGACGGTGAGGATCTCGACCTGCTCGCTGTTCTTGAGCTGATAATCCAGCCCCACGAGCTTGCCGTTGACCTTGGCCCCACGGCAGCGGTGGCCGATCTCCGAGTGGATTTGGTAGGCGAAGTCCACCGGCGTCGCGCCCGCCGGTAGGTCAACGATCTTCCCCTTGGGGGTCAGCACATAGACGCGATCCTGGAAGAGATCCTCCTTGACCGCCTCCATGAAGCCGGGGCCGTCGTCGTTTTCCTGCACCGGCAACTCGAAGAAGGCACGCAGCGCCGCGATCTTCTGATCGTAGACCAGGTCAGGCCCGGTCTGCGACTTGTAGCGCCAATGCGCGGCGATGCCTACCTCGGCCACCCGATCCATCTCCGGCGTGCGGATTTGCACCTCGAACGATTGCCGATCCGTGTAGATCACCGCGGTGTGCAACGACCGATATTGGTTGTCTTTGGGGTTGGCGATGTAATCGTCGAACTCCCCGCGCACCGGCCGCCAGAGGTTGTGCGCCACACCGAGCGCCGTATAGCAGTCGGCAACTTCCGGCACGATCACACGCACGCCCTCGCGGTCGTAGATATCCTCCACCTGGGTGATGCCCTTGCGCACCATTTTGCGGTAGATGCTGTAAATGTGCTTGGGCCGGCCCTTGACCGTGGCCTGGATATTGTGCTTGAGGAGTTCCTCGCGCAACGTCTCGCAGAGGTGCTTGACGATCGCCTGGCGCTCGTCGCGATGCTTCACCAGCGCGCGCTCGATCTCCCGGTATTTCTCCGGCTGCAGATAACGGAAGGCCAGGTCTTCCAGTTCCCACTTGATCTGATAGATCCCCAGGCGATCGGCCAACGGCGCGTAGATATCCAGCGTCTCGCTCGAGATACGTTTCTGGGCCTCTTCGCTCATGTACATCAGGGTGCGCATGTTATGCAGCCGATCGGCCAGCTTGATCAAGATGACCCGCACGTCTTTGCCGGTCGCGAGGAACATCTTACGCAGGCTTTCGATCTGCGGATCACTGGTATTGAGCGCCAAAGTATTATCGGACACTCGGTCGCGCACATACTTCAGCTTCGTGACGCCGTCCACCAGGTGACCGACCTGTTGGCCGAATTCGGATGCCAACACCGCGATCGGGATCACCGTGTCCTCGGCCACATCGTGCAGCAGCGCGGCCGCGATCGTATCCACGTCGAAGCGCAGGTCGGCCAGGATGCCCGCCACCTCCTCGGGGTGGGTGATATACGGCTCGCCCGATTTGCGCACCTGCACCCCATGGGCGGCCGCGGCCCGATCGTAGGCCCGCCGGACGAAAGCCATCTCCAGCGGCGTATAGTTCCGCGGCAACCGCGCCCGCAACGTCTCCCAACTCATACTGGCACCTCTCACATCTTCCAGATGTATAGAATCGCCGGCCCGAAATTGCACCGCCGCCGATTTGCTGCTATACTACACTCAACGTGCCCCCATAGCTCAGTGGATAGAGCGCTTGACTTCGGATCAAGAGGCCGCGGGTTCGAATCCTGCTGGGGGTGCTGACCACACCCTTGCCCCACAACGTCTTGTAGAACAAATCATACCACGGCCCCCTACGATCTGGCAACCCCGGAAAATACGCGGGGGTACCAGCATGAATCCCACCGCCAGGGTGCGTTTCATTTCTGGAGCGCGATGTCATTGCGAGCGGAGTCCGGCATGGGTTTCGCCGGACGGAGCGAAGCAATCCCCTTCACGCAGGAGATTGCTTCGTCGCAA
>CAZYHE010000650.1:0-2957 GCA_964647225.1 uncultured Anaerolineales bacterium | reverse complement strand
CACCAGCACGGATGACGCCATCGTCCAGGCCCAAGCGACGGCCACGCCGACCAATACACCGACGGCCACGCCGACGAATACGCCAACGGCCACGCCGACGAATACGCCGACGGCCACGCCGACCAACACACCGACGCGGACGCCGACGCCAACCAACACGCCCACAGCCACGCCGACGCGACGGTACTTCATCTACCTGCCCATCGTGATCAGACAACCGGCGGCCACGCCGACGCCGACGAATACGCCGACGGCCACGCCGACCGCGACCCCGACATCGCCGGTGGGGCCGGACCTGCGCCATCCGAAGGATGTGGCGGTGGATCCGCTCACCCATCGCATCTACGTCACATCGCGGGACAACAACAAGCTCTTCATGCTGGATGGCCTGACGATGAACATCCTGGGCGAGGCGCCGACCCTCAGCGAACCGTGGGGCGTCGCCGTCAACCCGTACACCAAGAAGGTGTATGTCGCCAACCACGGCAGCGGCTGGGTCAGCGTCTACGACGCCACGACCCTCACCCGCTTCACGGATCTCTACGTCGGCGCCAAGCCTACCTTCGTGAAGATCAACCTCACCACGAACCGGGTCTTCGTGCCGCTCTACGGCAACAACGCCGTCGCTGTCATTGACGGCGCCACCGATCGGGTCACGCTCTCGGCCGCCGGAGCCGGCCCCTGGGGCCTCGCCGTCAACGAACGGCTGAACCGGGTCTACGTCGGTAATCGCGATGACGGCCGCATCATGACCCTGGATGGCAACAACGGCTTCCGCGTCACCGAGGAGCACACCTTCAAGGCCTGCCAGGATGATGGCGCGTCGCCCTACGCCATGGGCTATGATGCCAACCGCGAGCAGTTGTATGTCGTCTGCGCCATCTACGGCAACATCAACCGTATGGTAACCTACAAGGCCACGGCCGGCGGTATTGGTGGCATTGCGCCGACCGGCCTCGCCGGCTCCGACGAAAACGGCGGCGGCGGCGTGGCCGTCAATCCGACCACCGGCCATGTCTTCGTCACCAACGGTACGACCAGTGCCGTCAGCGTCATCAGCGGCGACACCTACAACGTCCTGGCCACCGTCCCGGTCGGCCTCAATCCCTTCGGCAATGCCGTGGATCCGTCCAACGGCCGCGTCTATGTCGTCAACCGAGATGCCAACAGCGTCTCCGTCTTCCAGGACAGCTTCGGCCCCTGATAAGGCCAAGAGACTGACCTGAAGCCCGCACAGGCGGGGCCAGTGATGGATATCGCTGGTCCCGCCTGCTCTTTTGTGCCATAACGTAACCTATCCCCGCAACCGTCGTCTTGATTTCTATAAGCAACTATCAGACAAAGCGTCCAGCGCGAGGGGGGCTTGCCATGCATGAATGGGAATACGCGTCCAGCCGACTTGGTCACCGGCTTTTTCAGCGACACAGCCGATCGTGGCGGGGGCTGGGCGTTCTGGCGCTGATCTGCGCCGCCGGTCTGTGGCTTTGGAGCGCCAGCGCGGCAGCGGCCCAGCCGCCCACACCCGTCGAGGGACCGCATGCGCCAGGACCAGCCGGCGCACTGCCGGAGCTTTGGCGTCTGGCGCCGAGCAGCCCCGACGCCGCACTCTGCGCGAACGCGACCTGGGTACACCCCACCGACAGCCCGGAACCCGACTCCTCCATCGCCGTCAATTTGTGGAAAGAGGGCGTGCTGAAGATCATTGACACCCCGCTGGGCAAGTTGGAGTTCGACGGCGCGACCGCCTACGCTTTCTGCACCGACATCTATCATCCCCGTGCTTCGGGGCGCAGTTTTTGCCTGGATAGCACCTTCTTCTCCGATTGGCGCGTGGCGTGGCTGGTGACGCACTACCCGCCGATGCCCGACAACGCCGTCGCCCAGGCCGCGCGCCAGGCCGCGGTCTGGCGCTACACCGATGGCTGGCTGCTCGACCAGGACGATCCCACCCTCTACAACGCCACCTATGACGCCGACGTGCGCGATGCCTATAACGCGATCCTGGCCGCCATCCCGGCCGCCCCGCCCGCGGAATATCAGCCCGGTAACGTGCAGATGGTGATCGAGCCGGCGTCAAGCATCGGCTTCCTGCCGGCCCAGTCGGCGTTTCCCTTCACCGTGCGCCTGACCAAAGGGGCCGCCCCCCTCGCCAACTACACCGTAACCATGACAACCACGCTCGGTGCGCTGGATGTGTCCACCGCGCTCACCAATGGCGCCGGCGAGGCGACCTTCCTGATGACCGGCACGGTGACGGGCACAGCGACGCTGACCGCAACTGCGCTGGTGGATCTCCCGGCCGGCTCCCGCTTCATTGATCAGGCCAGCCCCGACGTCTGGCAGCGCCTGGTCTTGGGCGAGCTGACGCGCGTCCCGGTGTTGGCCCAAGCGACGCACCGCTGGATGGATTCCGCAAATCTGATCATCGCCCACAAGTTCGAGGACCGAAACTACAGCGGCGCGCAAGAGGAGGGGGAAGCCAACCTGGCGGGCTGGGAGTTCACCCTGACCACGCCGGCCGGGGTATTCACTGCCACGACGGACACCGGGGGGAACGCGTACTTCCCAGATGCGATCTCCGGCGATGGCGCCTACACCCTGACCGAGACCTTGCAGGCGGGCTGGATCAACAGCACGCCGCTCAGCCGAGAAAAGGTGCGCGGCCCGGCCGATCCATGGACGCGCTGGCAGGCCGACTTCGGCAATGCCCGCTATTCCATCCTGGAAGTAGTCAAATTTCTGGATGTGAACGGCGATGGAACGCGCGACGCGGGCCAGGAGCCGCTGCTGCCGGGCTGGCAATTTGCGCTTTATCTTTGGAACGGGACGGACTGGGCGCAGCATCGGGGCGGCACGACCGGCCCCGACGGCCGCCTGTTCTTCACCGATCTCTCGGCCGGCCCGTACCGGATCGTCGAGCAGTTGGACAACCATCGGGGCTACACCAACACGACGCC
>CAZYHE010000649.1:0-2958 GCA_964647225.1 uncultured Anaerolineales bacterium | reverse complement strand
GCCCAGGAAGGAGCACAGCCCATGAACCTGATCGTTGCCATCGTCCACAGCGACCATGCCGAGGCCGTCACACGGGCGTTGCTGGATGCCGGGCACCGCCTGACGCGCCTCAACACCGCCGGCGGCTTTCTGCGTCGGGGCAATGCCACCCTGCTCATCGGGGTCGAGGCGGACCGGGTTGATAACGTGCTCGGTCTGATCCAGGCCAACTGCCCACTGCAAACCGAGCCGAATCCTCCCGCCGTCGGCATCCCGATGTACGGGGCGACGGTGTTCGTGCTGGAAACCGCCAGGTTCGAGCACCTTTGAGGATGCCGATGATGCCGTCCACCAAGGTTGTGGTGGCCGCGGCGCATGGCCGGCATCGCCCACGCCGCCGGCGTCCAGGCCGTGGTGGTGGGGGGCGCGCACGCCACGCTGGCGCCGGAGGATGTGGCGCGCTGGGCCGATGTCGTGGTGACCGGCGAAGCATACACCACCTGGCCGCAACTGATTCAGGATTTCAGCCACGATCGCTTGCGGCAGCATTACCATGACAGCAAGTGGGCTGATCTGGCCGGCGTGGCGCCCATCACCGACCGGATGATCCGCATGGTGGATGAGAACCGCCGCTACTGGACGCCGATGCTGGAGATCACGCGCGGCTGCCCGCGCAACTGTTCCTTCTGCACCGCCATCCGGGGCAGCGGGCAGAAGATGCGGCTGCGGCCGGTGGATGAGGTCGTGGACGAGATTCAGCGCCGGGGGATCCGGCGCTTCTTCCTGACCGACGACAACTTCAACCGAAAGGGAGATACCACCCCAGCGGTTCCAAATGTAGCTTTGAGCAAAATCGGTTAGAATAGTAGCGTTCAACACTACGATCTTGGGAGGGCTGATTTATGCCTGCAACGCTATCCTTTGACCGATTACGCTCGATTTTGGTCGCCACTGTGACGCAGTTGCCGGATCATCGGACCCGGCCGAACCGGATCTACGAGATTGCGGATGCGGCCCTGGGGGCCTTTGCCGTGTTCTTCGTGCAGTCACCTTCGTTTCTGGCCCACCAGCGCGATATGCAACGCCGCCAGGGGCAGAACAACGCCGAGAGTCTCTTCGGCAGCGACCAAGTGCCCAGCGATCCCCAGATTCGCAATTTGTTGGACCCCATCCCGCCCGAGCAGTTGGCGCCGCCGTTTTGGCGGGTGTTTGAGCAGTTGCGGGATGGTGATTACCTCACCGCCTATCAAGGTCACCTTGGACGTTGGCTCTGCACCTTGGATGGCACGCAGTACTATAGCTCGCAGAAGATCCACTGTGACCGATGCACGACGCGGGTAGTAAACGAGCGCACCTACTATTCGCACACCCTGGTGGCGCCGGTGCTCGTGGCGCCGGGCGAGAACCGCGTCATTGCGCTGGAACCTGAATTCGTGACGCCGCAAGATGGCGTCGAGAAACAGGACTGTGAGCTGCGGGCGGCCGAGCGCTGGCTGCGCCGCAATCTCAGCCATTTCCCGGCCGGTGCGCTGACCTTGCTGGGCGATGATCTCTACTGCCATCAGCCGTTCTGTGCGTTGGTGCTGGAGTTGCACCAGCACTTCGCGTTCACCTGCAAACCGGATTCCCACCCGACCCTGTATCAGGAAATCGATCTGCTGACCAAGGCGGGTGGGGTAGCCGAGGTCAGCCAGCGGCGCTGGAACGGTCAACGCTACGAACTCTGGCGCTATCGCTATGCCCTACGGGTACCCTTGCGGGCGGATAAGCCCCTGTACGTCAATTGGTGCGAAGTGACCATCACGGATGAGGCTACGGGCCAACTTCTGTACCACAACTCCTGGGCGACGGACCATGCTTTGACCGAGTCAGGGTTGCACGACTTTGTGGTGGCGGCGCGCACCCGCTGGAAGAGCGAAAATGAGACCAACAACGTCCTCAAGAACTACGGTTACCATCTGGAGCACAACTTCGGCCACGGCCAGCAATACTTGGCGATGGTGCTCGTCATGCTCAACCTGCTGGCCTTCTTGTTTCACACCGTGCTCGACCTATGCGACGAGCAGTATCGCCGCGTGCGGGCGGAACTCGCCGCCCGCCAGACCTTCTTCCACGATGTGCAGGCCTTGACCCGCTATCTCTACTTCGACAGCTGGCAGACGCTCATCGATTTCATGTTCACCCGACTCGAACTTGCCACCGATTCGTCGCCGCCATCGCGCAAACGCGCCAAACGCCGCTAACCCGTTACGCCGCGCCCATCCTCCCATGCGACGCAGCTTCGCCGCGGCCACAGACGGCCGCCGGCGCTGCTCGCCGCCAGATGCATGTCTGGTCGCCCTGCTGACGCTTCCCTTTCACGGCGCACGCGGCCATCCCCAACTTGGCTCTGCGGCTCGGAACGTCACGAGCGCCTCTCACGCCGAGCGCTGGGAGCCTACATTTGGAACCGCTGGATACCACCCAACAGGACTTGACTCTGTACGATTGCCGTGCTATGATTGCGCATGTCTATACACGTGGAAGGACCATCGTCTAGCGGATGCCGGTAATGTGATCGCATCCGACCTGGTGTGCTTGAACGCCGCATCTTGCACATACGATGTTTCCTTGAAAGGAGGCGCCGTCCCATAAGCAGGTCTGGTCAACCAACAGAGCGATTACCCTTTCGTAAGCGATTCCCACTATCTCTCAGGAGGAGATACATGAAAAAGCTGTTCTCTATTCTCAGTCTGCTGATGATCCTGGCGATGGTCCTCAGCTCGTGCTCCCAGCCGACCGCCACCCCGGCTCCCAAGCCGACCGACAAGCCGGCTGCGCCGGCCGCCACCACGGCCCCGGCCGCTACGAAGTCGCCTGAAGCCACGAAAGCCCCCGAAGCCACCAAGGCTCCGGCAGCCACCACCGCACCTGCGGCAGCCGCAGGCCTGAAGGGCACCGTCACGCTGTGGAACGCCTACGGCACCGGCAGCGCCGAAG
>CAZYHE010000648.1:0-2959 GCA_964647225.1 uncultured Anaerolineales bacterium | reverse complement strand
GCCGCGAGTCTGAGCCAACGCTCAATGAGAGCCTTGCGGGGCATTTCGTCAGTTGTCACTTTGCCGGGGAGCTACGCTTGCGCGGCGTGGGAGCGTGATCGTGAAGATATCGCAACGGATTCTTGCCTGCTTGGCTTATCTCCTGTGCGTTCCGGGTTGGCTGATCGCTTTGGCGTTCGGCCGGCGGAGCCGATTTGTCGTCTATCATGTGAAGCAGTCTGTCGCGCTGCTGTTATCTCTTGTCGCCGTGCTGATCGGGTGGGGCGTGTTGGCCTGGTTGACTGCCTGGGTGTCGGTCCTGTTCATCGCGGGGGTCGCGGCGTTCAGCCTCGTGATCGCCGCGGCGATCTTTGGGGTCATCGCCTGGCTTCTGGGCATGCGGAATGCGTTGCGCGGCCAGATGGCGCCGCTGCCCATCGTGGGCGGGTGGGCCAGACGACTGATGCCGTGACGGGTTGGCAGCCGCTTTGCAGTAGGGTCGGCGCCTCGACAGAGCGTTCTTCCTTCTATGGAGACGCTTTGCGGGGCGCTTGTTCTGTCTGAAGGAGAAAAGACTACATTTCCGTCTTCGATTTGACGCGCGGCATGATGTGGGCTATCATGTGGAGCGTAATCCACACTCACGGTGATAAGCCATGAAGACGATTCAAATGACGATAGATGATAGCCTCCTAACCGAAGTGGATCAAGTCATACGATCCATGAACGTGACTCGTTCGGCGTTCATCCGACAGGCGCTGATCCTCGCCCTGCGGCGCCGCAAAATCATCGAATTGGAGCGTCGGCACGCCGAAGGCTATGCGCGCTTCCCGGTGCAGCCAGGTGAGTTTGACGTCCCAGAATCGTCACTCGCCTGGGGCGATCCTTGGGGCGACGCCTGGGGTGCGCTGACCGAGGCGACTCATGTGGCGCGGTGAAATCCGTTGGTGTACGTTTGCTGCGCCTGACAAGCACCGTCCTGTGCTGATCCTGACGCGCAACTCTGCGATTCCTGTGCTGAATGCGTTGACCGTTGCTCCGCTCACCACGACACTGCGCAACACCCCCAGCGAGGTTTTCCTCAACCGGGCTGATGGTGTATTGATTGACTGCGCTGTGAATCTCGATCGTCTTCAGACAGTGCCCAAAGCTCAACTCGGCGCGCTCATCGCAAACCTGTCTTCTGATCGAATGGCCGAAGTACAGACTGCCATCCGGTTTGCATTAGGTTTCGATGATAATGCCTGGGAGCCACAACGGTCGACGTATGTTCACGAATCGGCAGTTGAGTGGTTCTTGGGTTCCGATGAATAGAGGGGGTGTTTCGACCATGCAAGATACCCGTGACTTCCTCGCATCCCTCGGTCTGCCCCGCGGCGATGCGTATGATCTGCCGACTTCTCCCAAACGTTTCCCCGATGGCGCGCAATATCGTGTCGAGATCCCCAGCGTCGAGGGGCCGCGCGCCCTGGCGGCCATGCTGGAGGAGGCCGAGCGGCAAAAGGTGCTGATCCAGCGCGTCTCCCAGGGCAGCGGCATCATGCTCCTCAGCGACGCCGAAATCCGCGAGATGGTCGTGTTGGGCCACGACGCCGGGATCGAGGTCAGCCTGTTCGTCGGGCCGCGCGCGAGCTGGGAGCCGAGCGCGCAGGCCGCGGCCAGCGCGGGCAAGAACCTGGGTGCGCGGCACCGCGGCATGGATCAGGTGATCTACGCCGCCGAGGATATCCGCCGGGCGTGCGGCCTGGGCATCCGCTCGGTGCTGGTGGCCGACGAGGGGCTGCTGTGGCTGGCGGCGGAGATGAAGAAGGCCGGCAAGCTGCCCGCCAGCCTGGTGCTCAAGGTCTCGGTGCAGATGGCCGCGGCCAATCCCATCTCGGTGCGCTGGATGGAGCAACTCGGCGCGGGGACCTACAATGTGCCGACCGATCTGACGCTGCCGCAGATGGCCGCCATCCGCCAGGCGGTGGCCCTCCCGCTGGACGTTTACGTCGAGGCGCCGGACGACTTCGGCGGCTTCGTGCGCCATTACGAGGTCCCGGAGATGGTGCGCGTGGCCGCGCCGATGTACGTCAAGCTGGGGCTGCGCAACGCGCCGAACATCTATCCGAGCGGGATGCACGTCGAGAACACAGCCGTCGCGTTGGTGCGCGAGCGGGTGCATCGGGCTGCGATCGCAGTGGAGATGATCCGTCGCTACTATCCAGAAGCGACCACCTCGCCCCGCGGTGTGGCCGATTTGGGCATCCCAGTGAATTGATTCCTCACGGATAGAAGGCAACACGGATATTTGGGGGATTCCATCGCGTTGATTCCTCACAGATAGAAGGTAACACGGATAATTGAGTGTCCTGCAGGAAATCGGTGTTCCTTTCCATCCGTGAGGTACACCCACCGTGCGGGCATCGGTTTCTCCGTGCGCCCAAAATATCGGAGCGATACATGAAGATCACCAAAGTCACCCCGCTCGTCCTTGGCACCGGCTGGCGCGACCTGACCTTCGTCAAGGTGGAGACGGACGAAGGGCTGACCGGCGTCGGGGAGGCGCGTGTCCTCAACCGCACCGAGGCGGTGCTGGGCTATCTGGCCGAGGCGGCGCCGCGCTATGTGCTCGGCAGCGACCCGTTCGAGATCGAGCGGCTGGTCTCCCGGATGTTCCGCGAGGATTTCGAGAGCGCGGACACGGTGGTGATGACCGGCATCGCGCTGGTCGAGATCGCGTGCTGGGATATCATCGGCAAGGCGCTGGGCCAGCCGGTCTATCGGCTGCTGGGCGGCGCGGTGCGGGACAGGGTGAAGGCTTACGCCAACGGCTGGTACACCGTCGAGCGGTCGCCCGAAGAGTTCCACGCGGCCGCGCAGCGGGTGGTCGCCAGGGGCTATCGGGCGCTGAAGCTCGACCCGTTCGGCGCGGGCTTCTACGAGCTGAGCCGCGCGGAGAAGCTGCGCTCGATCAGCCTGGTGGAGGCGGTGCGCGACG
>CAZYHE010000647.1:0-2969 GCA_964647225.1 uncultured Anaerolineales bacterium | reverse complement strand
GCCCCACCCGTTCAGAAGCGCAGCGAACCGGTCTCTGTCCCATAAGTTCCACAAAAGCCCCTTATAATTAGTTTGTATAATGCAAGCTGACTAATATCATAAAGCAACGCGGGGGCTTCTGGGATAATTGTCACGAATTGAATGCCCATTGGCGGGTTCCGCCATCCACACTCACCCAGGAGGATTTCATGTCTCGCAAGGTTGTTCTGATCATCTTGGCGGTCGCAATGCTGCTCGGCTTGACCGCCACGACCGCGCTGGCCCAGGCCGGCGACCCCATCCAGGCTGCAGCCGATAAGTACTTCACCGGCGGCACCAAGAACATCGCGGCCAAAGACGTGTTCGCCAACCTCAACGACGGCGACAAGTCCAACGACCCGTACCTGATTGACATCCGCGCGGCGGCCGACTACGCCAACGGCCATATCCCGGGCGCGGTCAACATGACCGCTAAGGATCTCTTCAGCGCCGATGGCCTGGCCAAGCTGCCCAAGAACAAGCAGATTGTCGTCAACTGCTACACCGGCCAGACCGCCAGCCAGAGCGTGGCGGGCCTGCGCATGTTGGGCTTCGACGCCTACAACCTCTCTTACGGCATCCCGGGCTGGGGCTCCAACGACAAGATCAAGTACAGCAACCACTTCGGCGCCGATAAGTCCGGTAAGTACCCCGTCACCAAGGATGTGGCGCAACTGCCTGAGAAGGGCGAGGCGGTCAAGCCGCTCGGCGCCACGGTTCAGGATGCGGCCATTGCCTACTTCCCCGGCGGATTCAAGAGCATCGCGGCCAAGGATGTGTTCGCCAACCTGAACGATGGCGACAAGACCAACGATCCGCTCATCCTCGATGTGCGCAAGGCGGAAGACTACGCGCTGGGCCATATCGCCGGCGCCGCCAACGTCACGGCCGCCAATCTCTTCAAGGCTGAAACGCTGGCCAAGCTGCCCAAGAAGCAGATTGTCGTTTATTGCTACACCGGTCAGACTGCCAGCCAGGCGACCTCCGCGCTGCGCATGTTGGGCTACGATGCGTACAACATGCAGTTCGGCATGCCTTCCTGGGCCATCGTCGAGGGTGTCAGCACCGGCGTCTTCGATCAAGCCAAGAACAGCGGCAACTATCCGTTCGAGGTGAGCGCGGCCCCGGCTGCTGCGGCTGCTGCGGCTCCGGCCGCCGCCCCGGCTGCGGCGCCGGCGGCCGCCCCGAAGACCGTGCCGACCACCGGCGCATCGTTGTTCACCCTGCTGCTGGCGGGCCTGGGCCTGACCGGCGCGGGGTTGGCGCTGCGCAAGCGGTAAGATTTGCCGCTTGGTAGATTGGCGCCCCGGTAACTTGGTGGTCGGATTGACTCCTCACTCCGCCACCAAGTTACCAATTTACCAATTTACCGTCTTACCAATTTACCAAATTACCACTTTACCAATTTCCCACGCCACCAAATTCGGTCGAGGAGGAACCATGTCCACCCATCCCGGTATGCGAACCGTCCTGCTGATCGTGGCGGCGTTGCTGCTGGTTGGGCTGTTGGCCGCGTGCGGCGGGCAACCCGCCCCGGCTCCGGCCCCAACTACCGCGCCGGTGGCCCAAGCGCCCACGCAGGCCCCCGCGCCGACCCAGCCGCCGCCCACAGCCGCGCCCGCCAACACCGCCGTGCCGCCCAGCCCCACGTTGGCGCCGGCCACGGCCACCACCGCACCGACGTTGGCTCCCACGAAGGCCCCGACCACTGCGCCGACTCAGGCCCCTGTTGCGGCCGCGCCGGCCAACGCCGACAACTGCGTCAAGTGCCACACCAACGAAGAGAGCTTGCGCAAGCTCGCCAAAGCCGAGGAACCCGCGGAGAAGCTCTCCGAAGGGGAAGGCTGAGGGGGCGAAGTGCCTCCGGTGGAGGCATGGGCGAAGGTCTTTGTAGATCCCGAGAAGTACATCAAGAACGATCCGCACGCCAAAGTCGCGAACTGCATCCAGTGCCACGGCGGGGTGGCCGGTGTTGACGACATGGCCGCCGCGCACAAGGGGGTCGTGACCGACCCGACCGCCAAGGCCGATTCGGCAGCCAAACTGTGTGGCACGTGCCACGCCGACATCACCAAAGCGCAGGTGAAGAGCCTGCACTTCGATTCACACGGCTACGACACCATCATCGGACAGCGGCTCAACCCGGCCATGCAAGCGGTCTGGGACAAGGCCGAGGCCAACCACTGCGCGTCGTGCCACACCACCTGCGGCCAGTGCCACATCAGCCAGCCGACGAGCGTGGGCGGCGGGTTGATCAGCGGGCATCAATTCAAGAAGACGCAGGCGTTCACGCGCACATGCACGGGCTGTCACGGTTCGCGCGTCAACGCGGAATACACGGGGCTGAATGAGGGGATCCCGGCGGACGTGCATTGGACGAAGGCCGGCATGGCCTGCTTCAAGTGCCACACCGGGCCGGAGTTGCACGGCATGGGCGCGGCGGGGGAGCAGAAGGAACGCTACGACGGCAAGCCCGCGCCGGCGTGTCTGGACTGCCATCCGAATGCGGCGCCCGGCAAGGGCCAGGTGATGCAACACAACGTCCACGCGGACAAGCTGGCATGCCAGGTGTGTCACAGCGTGGCGAACAAGAGCTGCTATAGCTGCCACGTGCAGACCAACGACAAGGGCGCGCCGTTCTTCAAGATCGAGCCGAGCGTGATGGGTTTCAAGATCGGTCTGAACCCGAAGAAGAGCGCCGACCGGCCGTGGAATTTCGTGGTGCTGCGGCACGCGCCGGTGGACCCGAACAACTTCGACTTCTATGGCAAAGATGTGCTGACCAAGTTCGATGCGCTGCCGACGTGGAAATTCGCCACGCCGCACAACATCCAGCGCAATACGCCGCAGAACAAGACCTGTGACGCCTGTCACGGCAACGCGGCGTTGTTTTTGAGCGAGAAGGACCTGAAACCCTACGAGGTCAAGGCCAACCAGAGCGTCATCCCGAC